>NZ_JAUSKL010000058.1 GCF_030646925.1 Candidatus Binatus sp.
TCGAGCTTCAACGGCTCGCCGAGGCGCGGACTCACCGTCAGCTCGAGCGGCGTCGCGCGCGCCGCCGCCCGCTCATGCTCGCGGAGTCGCGCGATCGTTGTGCGCATCTCCGCGATACTCTCGGCGATCCCGTACCAGCCGTCGCCGATATTCGCGGCCCGCTTGAGCGACGGCTCGGTATGACCGCCGAGCACGATCGGCGGATGAGGTTTCTGGACCGGCTTTGGCATGAACCTGATCCCTTCCACGCTAATCGTTTTGCCGTGATAGACCGGATCTTCTTTGGTCCACAGTTCCTTCATCAGCGCGACGTACTCGCGCGTGCGCAGCGCCCGATCCTTGAAGTTCATCCCGACCGTCTCGAACTCTTCCTCGAGCCAGCCGATTCCGATTCCAAAGATAAACCGCCCGCCGGAAAGTACGTCGAGACTCGCGACCGCCTTGGCGGTGGCGAATGCGTTGCGAATCGGCAGCACGTAGATTCCGGTCGCGAGCCGCACCCGCGTCGTGATACCGGCGACGTACGCCAGCGCCAGCATCGGATCGTGCAGCGGAGTCTCCGGCGGCGCGGGCATCCGTCCGCTCGAGGCATACGGATACGGCGACCGATACTTGACCGGCAGCACGATATGCTCGGGAATCCACAGCGATTCGAAATTCAGCTCTTCGGCCTTGCGCGCAATCGCGGCGAGACTGGCCGGCGCCGTCTGGAACAGAAATGTCGCGAATTTCATTTCATCTCACGCTCGATAAGGTTGTGCGAATGCAAATGACTAACGCCTGATGGCAATCCGAGAATGTCGGTTGAGCCGGACTCAGCTCACCGCATCACCCTCGAGCCGGAATCCGATTCGCACTTCGACCTGAAAATCGATTTCGCCGCCCTTACCCACCGCGCCGCGAACCTGCCCGACCTCGAACCAATCGATATTGCGCAGCGTCTGCCTGGCCTTGGCGATCGCGTTGCGCACCGCCTCGTGGATGCTCTTGTCTGAAACGCCGACCACTTCAATGATCTTGTACGTCTTGTCGGGCATGACGTTCTCCTCGGCGCGAATCGCTTCGCGCAGTTGCCGGGGACCCGGACGCCGGGCCGCCGCTTGAAATGGAGCCTAGACCGAATCGTACAATACGGCGAAAACGGCCGGATCTTCCACCGTCCGCAAATCGAGCAAAAACGCGTCCTCGGCGATGCGCCCGATTATTCTCGCGCGGCGAAACATCGCGGCGATCGAATCCGCGCTTCGCTCGCGATGAGTCACGCTGAGCGCGACGCTTGGCAGTTCCTCTTCCGGCATCGCACCCGAGCCCACCGCCGACTTCGATTCGACGATCGCAATTGTGAACTCGGCGCCGAGGCGCTCGGCCAGAATTTCACGCGCGCGCGGCGCGATTGCGCGAATCTCGCCGATACTGCGGCCGAGAAATTTCAGGGTTGGGAGTTCCGAGCTGAGATTCTCCGCGCGCAAATAAAGCCGCAACGTCGCCGACAGCGCGGCGAGCGTCAGCTTGTCGCATCTCAGCGCCCGCTTCAGCGGATTGCGTTTGATTCGATCGATCAGCGCGCGCTTGCCGACGATCACGCCGGCTTGCGGTCCGCCGAGCAGCTTGTCGCCCGAAAACGTGACGACGCCGGCGCCGGTCGTGACCCGTTCGCTGACAATCGGCTCGCGCGGCAGGCCGAACTCGCTCAAATCGATCAGCGCGCCCGAGCCGAGATCCTCCATCACCTCGATTCCGCGCTCGCGCCCAATCTCGACCAGTTGCGCGAGCGTCACGTCGCTGGTGAACCCGACCACGCGATAGTTCGACGGATGAACCTTGAGTAGCAAGGCGGTGTCGGCGCCGATCGCGTCGGCGAAGTCGCTCGGATGAGTCCGGTTGGTGGTGCCGACTTCCTTAAGCCGCGCGCCGCTTTTCACCATCACGTCGGGCAATCGAAACGACCCGCCGATTTCGATCAGCTCGCCGCGCGAAACGATTACTTCGCGCCCTTCCGCGAGCGAGTTCAGCGCGAGCACGACTGCGGCCGCGTTGTTGTTCACGATCGTAGCGGCTTCCGCACCGGTCAGCGCGCACAATTCATCCTCGACCAGCGAATCGCGATCGCCGCGTCCACCGGTTTCGAGATCGTACTCGAGGTTAACCGCCGAGCGCGCCGCTTCCGCGATCGCATCGATCGCCGTCTCGGCCAGGATCGCGCGGCCGAGATTGGTGTGGAGTATTACTCCGGTGGCGTTCACCACTGGCCGCAAAGACGGGAGATCCGCGGCGATCGAAGTCTCAACTGCCGCCGCGACTGCTTCGATAATCGCGCCGCGATCGCTGCCGGTATTCGCAGTGCCGCCAAGCATTGCGCTGCGCATCTCAGAGAGCGCGCGATTCACCATCAGTTTCACGTACTCGCGCTTGAGTCCCGCGAGTGCCGGCCGCGCCGCCGCCGCACGAAGGCATTCGTCGATCGAAGGCAGCGCGCGCAGCGACACGCTGACGTCGTTCGATCTCTCCGCTGCTCGCTTGCGCTTCTGATTCACGGCAACGCGATTATCGGAGAGCGTCCCGCGCCCGCGCAAGAGCGTAACCGGCGAGGTAATAGGAAAAGGATCCGGGATTCTTCGGCTGCGCAACCTTCGCCTGAGAATGACAAAAATGGGGAAAGCACTCAGTACGAAAAGTTCACAGGCCCTCAAGATGATGAGGATCAATATCGTGCGCGGTGCAGTGACGCGCGATCCGGCACCCTCACCTACCTCGTCGCTTGAGAGCGACTCGGCCTCCTCTCCCGTAACATAACGGGCGAGGGAAAGAGCGGCAGCCTCCGCTCATGATGACGGGAGCAGCGAGAGATCAATTCACTTTTGAGTCTGGCGCAGGTAGTGGCGATGGGCCTTGGCGCGATTGCCTCACGATTGCATCGAGCACCAACGCCGCGTGCGGTTTTTGCTCTCGTCGAGAAGGAGCCAGAGGCATCGTACATCGCTTCGAACGCGGGACCGTCCTTCGGCAACTCGAGCCACGATCTCAAGGAATTCTGGCCGGCTGAGAGCTATGCGCGGCTGCTTCGCAACATCGCGGAGCGGACTTGATCGACGCGTCCGCCGACGCCGCGCTGAATAAAATGCTGCGGCGCGCTCAGGCGTTGGCCAACTCGGGTTCTTCCTGCGCGCTTGCGATCAGTTTCAGTTTCGTGAGCAGCAGGAATCCGCAGAGGAGCGAAAATATCGCGCAGAAATAAACTGCGGAGCGCGGATTGAAATGCTCGCCGATGAATCCGACCGCGAGGCTGCCCACCGGCGCCGTGCCGATAAACGACAGCGTGTAGATACTCATCACGCGGCCGCGCAGTTCGTCCGACACGAATAGTTGCAAGAGCGTGTTGGTCGTCACCATGTGATTCATCAGGCCGGCGCCGATGAACATCTGCGCGATCAGCGAGAGCGCCATCCAGCGCGAAAAACCGAACGCGGCGACTGAGATCGCCATGCAGAAAATTCCGAACACCAGGTTTTGCCGCAGAGCTTTTGGCGCACTCGAGCGCGAATTCATGACGACCGCGCTGGCGACCGCGCCGAGGCCTTGCGCTGCCATCAGAAAGCCGTAGCCGCGAACGCCGCTATGCAGCAGGTCGCGCGCGAACATCGGGATCAGCACGGTGTATTGCATCCCGAATCCCATGTTGATCGCGACCAGGATGAGCAGCCAGAGCGTCGGGCGATGACGCCAAACATAGCTGAGCCCGAGCCGCACCTGGCGCATCATCGTTGCGCCGAACTGGCGGCGTTCGCGGCGCGGCAAATCCATCTGCAACAGGCTCCAAATCACCGCGATGAATGACAGTCCGTTCAGGAAAAAGCATCCGGTGACGCCGATCACTGCGATCGACAGTCCCGCGACGGCGGGACCGACCATCCGCGCGCCGTTGAAGATCATCGAGTTAATCGCGATCGCGTTCGGCAGGTCCTCGCGCCCGACCATCTCGACCACGAACGCCTGCCGTCCGGGCATATCGAATGAACTAACCAGTCCATTCAGCGCCGCCAGAATGATGACGTACTCGACTCGCGCCGCGCCCGCCCACGTGAGCCCCGCCAAGATGAATGCGCTGATCATCAATAGGACCTGCGCGCCGATTATCAGGCGGCGGCGATCCACGTGATCGACCACGACGCCCGCGAACAGCGCAACAAGCACGATCGGCATGTAGCTCGCGAAGGAGACGACGCCGAGCATCAGCGACGAGTTGGTGAGTTTCAGGACGAGCCACGCTTGCGCGACGGACTGCATCCAGGTGCCAATCAGCGAGATTAGTTGCCCGCCGAAAAACAGCCTGAAGTTCCGATGACGCAGCGAGCGGAACGCGGTCAGCCGGCCAGTCCATCCGCGATCGGATAGATCGCTGGCAGCTTCGTCGGCCTCGGCGGCCTCAATCTCCGGCACGGTGTCGATTGCGATCACTCCTCGATGTTGGAACTTTTGTAGTTTGCCAGAGCCGATGCGTTCAATCGAGTAGTTGCCGCCGCAACCGGTCTTTGCAACGCTGGACGCGATGGCCGTCGAACGCATCAAGCTGAACTATGTCGATGCCGACGGGTCTGCTCGCACGCACGCTCTCGCGGTGCCTGCCGGCCAGCGCGAATTTTCAACCGCGCTCGATTGGATTGAGATCTCTGCACGCATCGAACATGCGTTAGGCGGAGCGATCGTTCGCGCGTCGGTCGCGAATCACGGCGACCAACCGATTCGGCTGGTCAATGTGGTGATCGAGGTTGCGACTGGATTTGAGCGGAATTCGCCCGCGCGATTCTTCAAGCACGGCTATCAATCGTGGAGCGGCTCCGGCGCAGTTGAAGTGAGCGGCTCTCGAACGCATCGGCGCGACGCGTCGAGCCACATCGCGCGCGTCAATCATCAGAGCGAGGCGGTGCGACCGCCGGAATTTCCCGAGGCTCACACTTCGGAGCTATTCACGATTGTCGAGAGCGCGAATTCGTCGCGGCGCGTGATGGTGGGATTCATTGGCGCCGCGACCGCGCTCACGACGATCACGGTTTCCTCACCGGATGTGGCAATCGCTCGCGCAATCCTGGATGGCGTCGCACTCCGGCCGCATTCTCATCGCGAGATCGAGCCGCTCATCATCGTCGAGAGTTCTGAATCGGCATCGCGTCTGGCGGCGCGATGGGCCGATGCGATCGGACGCCGGATGGATGCGCGAATCACGGCGCCGCATCAGCGTGGATGGTGTTCCTGGTACCACTATTTTCACGGCATCACCGAAGATGCGTTGCGCGCGAATCTCAAATCGCTCGAATCGATGCGCGCGGATTTTCCGATCGACATAGTTCAGCTCGACGACGGCTTTCAGTCAGCGCTCGGCGATTGGGATACGACCAACAGCAAGTTTCCGAGCGGGCTCAAAAAAATCGCGGCGGAAATTCACGCGGCAGGATTTAGACCCGGCATCTGGACCGCGCCGTTTCTCGCCGCGCGCGATTCGCGCGTGATGAAGCAGCATCCCGATTGGTTCATCGTTCACGAAACGACCGGCGAGCCGATGCGCGCGGGATACAATCCGAACTGGACGACGAGCGACGACGCGTATGCGTACGCGCTCGACCCGAGCAATCCGGCGTTTTGCGCGCATCTGGAACGCGTGTTCGCAAAGCTTACGCGCGACTTCGGTTACTCATATCTGAAGCTCGATTTTCTCTACGCCGCCGCAGCCGACGGCCGCCGCCACGATCAGGATCTCACGCGCGGCGAAACCTTGAGACGCGGTCTCGAGGCGATTCGCGCCGGCGCCGGCGACGACGCACTCATCCTCGGATGCGGCTGTCCGCTGGGGCAGGCAATCGGCATTGTCGATGGGATGCGCGTCGGCCCCGACGTGTCGCCATTCTGGGGTTCGACGGCGAGCGGCGCGGGCGATCCATCGACGGTGTATGCGCTCGACGCGATCATCGCGCGCAGCTTCATGCATCGAAAACTCTGGCTCAACGATCCCGATTGCCTGATGCTGCGTGCGCGCGAGACCAAACTCACCGCGGACGAACGCGCGGCGCTGTGCGCGATGATCGCGGCGAGCGGCGGGATGCTGCTGATCTCCGACGACATGGCGCTACTCGAAAGTGGGGCGGCGCAACTGTTTCGCACGGCCGCCGAAATCAGCCGCGAGATCGATTCCGACGCGGCGCGCGCGCCGGTACTCCCGCTCGACCTGATGTCCATCAGCGACGTGCGCGGCCTCATCAAGCGATTGCCGCACGGCGCGATCGCGATGCTGCTGAATCGCGGCGATTCGCCGGCGCAAGTGCGGATGTCGGATTTGAGGCTCGGCATCGACGACGCAATCGCGATCGATTTGTCGGGCGGTGAAAGCGCGGTGTTCGACGAAATCGATCTGCCGCCGCACTCCGCGCGCATCATTCGCGCGACGCGTACCTGAGCGGTTTGTGAAATTTCAAGCAGCGGCGAGTTCGATCGTGCTCGCGCCGTCGCCGGCGTGGAGCACCGCGCACGATTCCTCAAATGGAAGGCTGTCGGCGAGATTCGCGTAGTATTCTTGTCTGAGCCTATCGACCACGCGAGCGGCGGTTGAACTTTCGCACAGCGCCACGATTGAGCCGCCGAAGCCGGCGCCGGTGAGCCGCGCGCCTAACGCGCCGCCGCGTCGCGCGCATTCAACCAGGCGATCGAGTTGCGCGGTGCTGCACTCGAAATCCTCGGCGAGACTGCGATGCGACTCGTTCATCAGGTCGCCCATCTCGCGGAGCCGTCCGGACTTGAGCGCTTCGACCGCGAGCATCACGCGTTCGGTTTCGCTGAGCACGTGGCGGGTGCGGCGCAGGATTTCAAGCGGACGATTTGAATCGAGCGCAATTCGATTAGCTCCGACACCGAGCACGTCATTCTCGAGCGCCGAGCGCGATTCGTCGAGGATCGCCGCCGCTTCATTCAGATCGGCGCCGAGCCGCGCGGGCGCGTTCGATTCCAGCACTCGCAGCAGGTCGCGCGAATTCCAGCGCTCGAAGTTTCGAATCACGTCGCCGAGGATTCTGACGTTGTCGAGCTTCAGTGCTCGCCCGAGGATTCGCGCCGCGATCGCGCATTCGACGACGCGCCGATTGTACTCGGCGCGAACCGTGCCGGATTTGTCGGCAATCTGCCGGCTGTCGGCGACGATGATCGCCGCGTCCGCGGGAATCGGCACTGGATAGACGCGCAACGGCTCGAACTCGATGAACGTCGCGTGATCGCGGCGGCCAAGAATCGAGGCCGCCTGGTCCATCCCGCCCGCGCGCGTGCCGACGTACCATTCGCTGCGCGCGACCATCGTGGCGGCGTCGATACCGTCGAGTTGAAGATTGTTGATCGCCATGAAGGCCATCGCGGCCGACACAGTCAATGCTGCCGACGACGAGAGCCCCGCCGCAGGCGGCACGCGCCCATCGACGAGCATCGTCGCACCGAGCATGCGATCGACGGCGTGCCCGCGCGTGGCAAAGTGATCGATCACGCCTTGCACGGCCGCCTTGACGTAGTTGGCCCAATCGCCGGTCGGATAGGGCTCGATATTTTTTGAGATTGGGAAGCGGCGCGAAGGCCACGCCGGATCGAGATTCGACAACGCGATTTCGCGATCAGAGTTCGCTGCGGCGACGACAATCGTCGAGCGATCGATCGCGATCGGCAGAACCGGCAGGCCGCTGTAATCGGTGTGCTCGCCGATCAGATTGACGCGGCCGGGCGCGCGCGCGGCAAAGATGCGCGAATCGGCGCCGACGATAGATCGCACGTGTTTCGCCAGCGTCGCGGCACGTTGCAACTCGCGATCGTTCCAGGCTTCGGCCGTCGAGTTCATAAATTGCTCGACTGGCGCGTCGCGGCCTTCGGCTTGAACCTCGTTCGCGCGATCGCAAGCTCCTGCGGCGTCCCGATATCGCTCCAGAAGCCGGGGGTATTGATCGCGCGCACGACGCGGCCGTCTTCGATCATCTGTGCGATCGCGCCCGGCAGTTCGAGTTCGCCGCGTGGCGACGGCGCAAGTCTGTCGATGTAATCGAAGATGATGCTTCCCGAGGCGAACAGGCCGGCGTTGTTCCAATTCGTTTGCGAAGTTCCGCGCGGCGGTTTCTCGACGAGTTTTTCGACGCGCATCGATTCGCTCAGATACACGGCGGCGCCGCGATATGGATCCTTGACGCGATTCACCGCGAGCACCAGGTCGTATTCTTCGCTTCGGGCGCCGTCGAGGAAGCGCGGATAGTTGGCGGAGTCCATCAGGATGTCGCCCCAGCCGAACACGAACCGCGCTTCTGTGCTGACCAGATCGCGTACGGCGAGCATCGCGCCGCCAGTGCCGTCGAGTTGCAGTTGTCGCACCGTCTCAATTTTCAGGCCGGGATTCTGACCGGTGCGCATCTTCGCCCAATCTTCGACTTGCGCGTGCAAATATCCCGTCACGACGATGAAGCGCGTCACCTCCGCGGTGGCGAGCGCATCGACGATGCGCGAAATCAGCGGCGCGCCGGCGATATCGAGCATCGGCTTCGGTGAAGATGCGGTCAGATCGCCAAGGCGCGAGCCGCGGCCAGCCGCCAGCAGGATCGCGGTTGTGATCCGATTCGGCATCGTCAAGAGCCTAGCACGATGGCTAAAATCAACGCTTCAGTTTCTGCGGGTGCTCCCTCGATGGAATTCGATTGCGTTTGGCGCGCAGTGTAAAATTGCCATACGATACGGTTCAGGTCGCAGAACCTTCTGACGAGCGAATCACATCATGTTCGGTGAGATAGATCCCCGCAGAAAACCGCGCGCGCCGTTCATCTCGATCGAGGAAGCGCTCGAGGAAACCCGCCGCGGCCACATGATCGTCCTGATGGACGACGAGCAGCGCGAGAACGAAGGCGACCTCTGCATGGCGGCCGAGAAGGTCACCGCCGAAGCGATCAATTTCATGGCGAAGTTCGGGCGCGGATTGATCTGCCTGCCGATGTCGGCCGAGCGGATCGATCGCCTCGGGCTCAGCATGATGGTTGGCGACAACCAGGCGCCGCTCGGCACGGCATTCACGACCGCGATCACGGCGCGGCGCGCTGCGGGTTCCGGAATTTCGGCGCAGGATCGCGCAGTTACGATTCTGCAAGCGGTGCGCGAAGACGCGCACGGTTCGGAGTTCATCACGCCAGGCTACGTCTATCCGCTTCGCGCGCGTGACGGCGGCGTGCTGGTGCGCACCGGGCAAACCGAGGGCGCAGTCGATCTCGCGCGGCTCGCGGGGCTCAAGCCGGCCGGCGTCATCTGCGAAATTCTGAAAGACGACGGCACGATGGCGCGGCGCGATGACCTGGTCGAATTCTCGCGCCAGCATGGACTGAAGCTCGTCACCGTCGCGGATATCATCGAATATCGGCTCCGCAACGAAACGATGGTGCATCGAATTGCGGAAGCAAAGCTGCCGACGGCGTTCGGCGAGTTCTCCGCGATCGTCTACCGCAACCTGGTCGATTACACCGAGCATCTGGTGCTGGTGATGGGCAAGATCGATCCGGGCAAGCCGACGTTGGTGCGGGCGCATCGCGAGTATCTGCCGGGCGACGTTTTCGGCTACAGCGCGCGCAACACGCGGAGCCTGCTGCGATCGGCGATGGAGCGTATCGCGGCGGCGGGTGAAGGCGTGCTGCTCTACCTGAAGCGCGAGTCGAGCGGGATCGCGTCCGATCTCGAAGAGCCGCGATCGGCGCGGCGCTCGGCGAGCCGCTCCAATTTGCAGGAGGCGCTTTTCCGCGACTACGGAATCGGCGCTCAGATTCTGCGCGACGTCGGCGTCCGCAAAATGATCATGATGTCGGACGCGACTCCGCGGCTGGCCAATTTGCCCGGCTATGGCCTCGAGATCGTCGGTTCGGTGCCGCTCTCGACCAGCACCAAGCAAGGTGCCGCCGCCAAATAGCCGCGATCGCGCTGGACGGAACTGCCCGCGCCGACCAGTTGTTCCATTGATGATGACCCGCGAAATTTCAGCGCTGCGAACCAAATCGTCCCTACTGCGAATTCGTTCGTCGATCGGCGGGGTGGCTTCCGCATCACTAATTTTGATGATTTTGCTGATCGCCGCGTCGGTCGCATTCGCGGGGCCCAAGGCAAATGAACTTGTCAAGATTACGTCCGCGTCGATCGAGCCGTCGCTCAAGCCCGGCGGCGCCAGCACATTGAAGGTCGCGGCGCAGGTTATCGATGGCTGGCATATCAACTCGGACAAGCCACTCAGTGAAGACTATATTCCGACCAAGTTGGAGCTGAATTCGCCGGTCACAGTCGCGGCGGGAGCGGTCAAGTATCCGCCGGCGCAGACGCTGGCGCTGGAATTCGCGCCGGGCGACAAACTCGCGGTCTTCAGCGGCGATATCAAGCTGGAAGTTCCGCTCAAGGCGGGCGCGGATTTCGCGCCGAAGCCCGGCGACGTGATCACCGTCAAGATCCAGTACCAGGGATGCAACAACACGCAATGCCTGCGACCCGCGTCAGTGAGCACCACTGTGCCGCTCGCGACAGCGCGCATCGCGGGCGCGATCGATGGGGTGGGCGCGTCGGGCGTCAGGGCACGCGGTCTTCGCGGCGACGATCGATCGGGTAGCGCGCTCGAGCACGTCTTCGATCGCGGCTGGATACTCGGATTCATCGCGGTGTTCCTCGGCGGCCTCGCGCTCAACCTGACGCCGTGCGTCTATCCGCTGATTGGCGTGACGATCGCGTACTTCGGCAATCAGGGCGGCGGCCCGCGCCGCGTGCTTATTCTGGCGATACTCTTCGTGCTCGGGATCGCGCTGATGTTCTCGTCGGTCGGTGTGGCGGTCGCGCTCTCGGGCGGACTGTTCGGCGCCGCGATGCAAAATCCGTTCGTGCTGATGGCGCTCGCGTCGATTCTGCTGATGCTCGCCGCGTCGAGCTTCGGCTGGTTCGCGCTGCAACCGCCCCAATGGATGATGCAGAGCGCGGGCGTCGCGCGTCCGGGGTACGCCGGCGCGATGCTGATGGGACTCGGCATGGGCGTCGTTGCCGCGCCCTGTATCGGACCGATCGTGCTTGGCTTGCTGTTGATGGTCGAGCGGAGCGGCAGCGCGTTTTTCGGCTTCGCGCTGTTCTTCACGCTTGCGATCGGGCTCGGCGTGCCGTACGTCGGGCTCGCACTGGCCGCCGGCAGTATCCGCCGATTGCCGCGGTCGGGTGAGTGGCTCGCATGGATCGAACAGTTGTTCGGCTTCGTGCTGATCGGGCTCGCGATTTATTTTCTCGATCCGGTCGCGCCGAATCATCTGATGACGCGCCTGCTGCCGTACTATGCGGCGGGCGCCGGAATCTTCCTTGGTTTCATTTCACCGGCTGGAAAAAGCTGGCGTCCGTTTTTCGTGATTCGCAGCGCGCTCGGGATCGCGTCTGTCGGCGCCTTGCTGATGCTCCTGTATCCGCGGCCGGCGCGCGAATCGCTCCGCTTCGAGCCCTTCAATGTCGGCCTGGTCGCATCGGCAGCGCAGCAGCGCAAACCGGTCCTGATCGATTTCAGCGCCGACTGGTGTATCCCGTGCCGCGAGATGGAGAACTCGACCTACATCGATCCGCTGGTGGTGCGCGAGGCGCATCGGTTCGTCCGCATGAAGGCGAATCTGACCGCGCAGGATCAGGCTAACGACGCGGTGATCAACCAATTCGATATCCAGGGCGTGCCGACCACGCTGCTGATCGATTCGGCGGGCAAGGTGCGCCAGCGCAAGGTTGGCTACGTGGGGCCGCGCGAGCTTTTCACGGCGCTCCGCCAGGTAAATTGATTCGGTCGATTCGCTTCACAATCTCGCGCAGTTTTTATAGCGTCGAGAAGCCGCTGACGCGGTAATCTTTCAGGACGAGGTGATGCCGATGTCCGCGATTAGCGACGGATTCGTGCGCGAGATTTTCGCCAAGGTGAAAGAGCGGCGCTCTTTCGGACGCCATCCGCTGTGGCTGCAGATCGCCGACGGCAAGGTGTCGCAGGCGGGCATGTGCGTCTTCGCGACCCAGTTTTTTCTGCAAGTGCGCGAATTTCCGCGGGCGCTCAGCGCGTTGCATTCGCGGTGCTTCAATTCGGAAGAGCGCGTCAAACTCGCCGAAAGCTTGTACGAAGAAGAGACCGGCAAAATTTCCGGCAGCGCGCCTCATCCCGAATTGTTCATCCGCCTCGGACTCGGACTCGGACTCAGCCGCGACGACATGATCCACGGCAAGGCGCTGCCTTCGACCGCGGCGCTGATCGATTGGTTCGAACTATCGACCAAGGACCGCTCGTTCGCCGAAGGAATCGGCGCGATCAGTATCGCGGCGGAAGGACAGGTGCCTGGCAACTTCGCGCCATTCGCGCGCGCTCTCGAAAAGTATTACGGACTGTCGCACGAGCAGGTCGCTTTTTTCGACGTGCATGAAATCGCTGATCGCGATCACAGCGACGTCGGCGACAATATCCTGAGCCATGCTCCGCTCAGCGAGGTCGAGCGCGCGAAAGTCTGGTCGGCAGTCGAGCGATCGCTCGACATGTGGTGGCAGTTTTTCGACGGTATCGAGCGCGCTTGCATGTGAGCGTTGGCGGCTGCCAACGCGGGGAAGATAAGAGTGCGAAACCCCTCACGGGTGGAGTTTACCCTGAGGCTTTGTCGAAGGGCGCTTCCCGTCGCACGCGAAGCCGACTTCGGGTCGCAGGGCCGAATCGCAATCTAGAAGATGCGCGCTACGCGCTGTTGGTAGTAGGAAAAGGACAGACTTTCGCGAATAGTCGAAACGGTCAAATATCGTTCTATATTCGTGCATCGGGTCGGCACTTAAGTGCCGGTCAAGCGGACTCCCCGCGGGTCGGAAAACTTTTAGGAAATTGAGAGATTTTATCCATAGGCAAGTTGCTAAACCGACGTTTGATATTTCTCAAAACATCGAATCACTTCCTTTACTTCTGCCCCTCAAACGCGTAGAATAGTTTTTGGTGGCTGCGATGCGTTGAGGTACTGGTCACTCGCCCTTTTTCTATGACAAACAAAGTTATTTCTGACGGCTATGGCGCCGAGTCCATCAAGGTTCTCGAAGGACTCGAAGCGGTTCGCAAACGCCCTGGAATGTATATCGGCGACACCGCCGAACGCGGGCTTCATCACCTGGTCACCGAGATCGTCGATAACTCCGTTGACGAAACGCTGGCCGGCTTTTGCAGCGAAATCGACGTCGTAATTTTGAGCGATAGCCGCCTCTCGGTCGAAGACAATGGGCGCGGTATCCCGGTCGATATGCATCCCACGGAAAAGCGCTCGGCGCTCGAGGTGGTGCATACGGTGCTTCACGCGGGCGGCAAATTCGAGAGTGGCGCGTATAAGGTTTCCGGCGGATTGCACGGCGTCGGCGCGTCAGTCGTCAATGCGCTCAGCGAAGAATTCGAAGTCGAAGTTCACAAGAACGGCAAGATCTATTTCCAGCGCTACGAGCGCGGAATTCCGATGATGAAGGTCGAGGAGCGCGGCGCGACGAAGAAGACCGGCACCAAAACCACGTTTTCGCCCGACCCGAAGATTTTTCCGGAGATCAAATTCAAATACGAAGTCATCGCGCGCTATCTGCGCGAGATGGCGTATCTGAACGCCGGCCTCAGAATCAAACTCACCGACGAGCCGAATCGCAAGATCGAGGAATTTCACTTCGAGGGCGGTATCGCGGAATACGTCGCGACGCTGACCAAGAATAACGAACCGCTGCACGACGTGATCTTCTTCAAGGGCGTGCGCGACAACGTCGATGTCGAAGTGGCGCTGCAATGGACCGACGCGGTGCACGAGGTGATCTTTACCTACGCGAACAATATTCACACCGGCGAAGGCGGGACCCATCTGTCGGGATTCAAATCCGCGCTGACGCGCACCATCAACATTTACGCAACCAAGAACAATCTATTCAAGAACAAGGACATGCGGCTCGAGGGCGACGATACGCGCGAAGGTCTCGCCGCGATCGTAAGCATCAAGCTCGGCAATCCGCAGTTCGAAGGCCAGACCAAGACCAAGCTCGGCAACTCGGAAGTCGAGGGAATCGTCTCGGGGCTGGTCAACGAAAAGCTCGGCGAGTACCTGGAGAAAACTCCACCGGTCGCCAAACGGATCGTGGCGCGAGCGATCGAAGCCGCCACGGCGCGCGAGGCGGCCCGCAAGGCGAAGGAGCTGGTCCGGCGCAAAGGTGCGCTCGATTCGGGATCGTTGCCGGGCAAGCTCGCGGATTGCCAGGAGCGCGACCCCGCGCGCGCCGAGCTGTTCATCGTCGAGGGCGATTCGGCAGGCGGTTCGGCCAAGGGTGCGCGCGATCGGCGGACGCAGGCAATCCTGCCGCTATTCGGCAAAGTGCTGAACGTCGAGCGCGCGCGGATCGACAAGGTGCTCTCGTCGGAGAAGCTGCGGGTGTTGATTTCCGCGCTCGGGATGGGAGTCGCGAACGAAAAAGATCTGAGCAAGCTGCGCTATCACAAGATTGTGATCATGACCGACGCCGACGTGGACGGATCGCACATCCGGACGCTGTGGCTGACGTTCTTCTTCCGGCAGTTTATCGAGATTATCGAAAATGGATATCTCTACGTCGCGCAGCCGCCGCTGTTCCGCGCGAAGAAGGGCAAGAACGAGCGCTATCTCAAGGACGAAGCGGCGCTCGAAGATTATCTCACCGACCTTGGATCGGAGGCCGTCACGCTCGAAGCGGGCAAGGGCAAGGATGCGCGCGAATACAAAGGCGCCCCGTTGAAGGCGCTGGTCCGCAAGGCGCTCTATCTCGAACGGATGTATGAGGGACTTGAGCGCCGCTCGAAGGAACGCCCAATTGTGGCCGCGCTGGCGACGCTGGCGAACGACAAAACGATCACCGACGAGAGCTTCGAGTCGGAAAAAGCTGCGGAGCAAATGGCCGCGGCGATTCACAAGGAATCGAAGGACGCCAACCTGATCTATCGTATCGAGCCCGACGGTGAGGCGCATTTCCGCGCCGTGTTCACGCATACGCAGAATGGCGCCAGGCCGCCGACCATCGTCGATCTGACGCTGCTGCGGTCTGGCGAATTGCGCGAGATTCGCCGCGTCGGCCCCGAACTCGAAACGATCAAGGCGCCTTACAATTTGAAAATCGGCGAGACGCAGTCAACCGCCGAGACGACCAAGGCGATGGCCGACGCAGTGCTCGCGGCGGGCAACAAGGGCGTCGAAATTCAGCGCTACAAAGGACTCGGCGAGATGAATCCGGAGCAACTGTGGGCGACCACGATGAATCCGGAAACGCGCTCGATGCTCAAAATGCAGATTTCATCGCGCGAAGAAGCCGAGGAAACTTTCTCGAAGTTGATGGGCGATCAGGTAGAGCCGCGCCGCCTTTTCATCGAGGAAAATGCACTCAACACTCGCACCCTCGACATCTGATCGATCGTGAAGGCCGCCAACGTTTTCCATCCGCGCGCCATCCGGCGCGCAGGTCTCAAGTAAATGGCTGAACCCAACGGTACCGAACCCCATCGCAACGAACCGACGCTCTTAAATATCGAAGACGACATGCGGCAGTCCTATCTGGACTACGCGATGTCGGTGAATATCGGGCGCGCGCTGCCGCAAATTCGTGACGGCCTGAAGCCGGTGCATCGCCGGATTCTGTACGCGATGTTCCGCGAGGGATTGCTCGCCAATCGGCGCTACTCGAAGTGCGCGGGCGTCGTCGGCGAAGTGCTGAAGCATTATCATCCGCACGGTGACATGTCGGTGTACGACGCGCTGGTCCGGATGGCGCAGCCGTTCAGCCTGCGTTATCCGCTGATCGATGGCCAGGGAAATTTCGGCTCCGTCGATGGCGATCCGCCGGCTGCGTATCGATACACCGAATGCCGGTTGACGCGACTGGCCGAGCGAATGCTGGCCGATATCGACAAGGACACCGTCGATTTCGTCGATAATTACGACGGGTCTTTTCTCGAGCCCGATATTTTGCCGTCGCAGTTTCCGAATCTGCTGGTCAACGGCTCCGATGGTATCGCGGTCGGGATGGCGACCAACATTCCGCCGCACAACCTGACCGAAGTTATCGACGCGTTGGCCAAGCTAATCGAGAAGCCGAGCGTCACGCTCGAGGAAATTCTCGACATCATTCCCGGTCCCGATTTTCCGACTGGCGGGCAGTTGCTCGGCAAGGCGTCGATTCGCCAGGCCTATCTGACGGGGCGCGGCTCGCTCATCATGCGGGCGCTGGCCGCGATCGAAACCGACAAGCGCAGTTCGCGCGCCTCGATCATCGTGCGCGAGATTCCGTACCAGGTGAACAAGGCCCGGCTGATCGAGCGGATGGCCGAGCTGGTGAACGACAAGCGTATCGAGGGCATCAGCGATCTGCGCGACGAATCCGATCGCGATGGGATGCGAATCGTGATCGAGCTCAAGCGCGACGCGGAGCCGCGCATCGTGCTGAATCAGCTCTACAAGCTGACGCAGATGCAGCAGAGCTACGGCATCATCCTGCTCGGGATTCACGAAGGCCGGCCGAAGGAGATGAATCTCCTGCAGATGCTGCAGGCGTTTCTCGAGCATCGCAAAATCGTGCTCACGCGGCGCACGCGCTTTGAATTGAAGGAAGCGGAGGCGCGCCTCCACATCCTCGACGGGCTGCTGATCGCGCTCATAAATCTCGACGCCGTGATCGCGCTGATTCGCAAATCCAAGGATGCGGAGACGGCGCGCTCGGGCCTGATGGGGCAATTCTCGCTGACGCAGATTCAGGCGCAGGCGATCCTCGATTTGACGCTCCGCCGGCTGACTTCGCTCGAGCGCGACAAGATCGAGACCGAGCACAAGGAAACGGTCGCGCTGATCGGGCGGCTCAAAAAAATCCTCTCGGATGAAAAAGAGCTGCTCAAGCTAATCGCCGGCGAGCTTGAAGACATCAAGAAAGAATTCGGCGATGCGCGCCGCACCCAGATCGTCGAAGCCGAAGGTGATTTTTCGATCGAGGATTTGATTGTAGAAGAAGACAACCTCGTCACTATCACGCACGGCGGGTACATCAAGCGCACGCCACTCTCGCTCTATCGCACGCAGAAACGCGGCGGGCGCGGCAAGATCGGCGCAACCACGACCGAAGAAGATTTCGTCGAACATCTCGAGCGCGTCTCGACCCACGACCGCCTGCTGTTCTTCACCAGCGCGGGCAAGGTTTACCAGCTCAAGGCCTACGAACTGCCCGAGGGCGGGCGCGCCGCGAAGGGCCGCTCGATCGCGAACCTGCTGAGCCTCGCTAACGACGAGACACTTGCCGCGTTCATCCCGGCGCCGCGCGAGTCCGAGGGCAAATTCGTGTTTTTCTCGACGCGCCGCGGCCGCGTGAAAAAGACCGCGCTCGACGAATACGAGAATATCCGCCGCAACGGGATCATCGCGATCAACCTCGAAGACGGCGACACCTTGGTGGACGTGCGCATCACGGACGGCAATCAGCAGATCGTATTGTCCACGCGCGACGGCCAGGCGATTCGATTCAAGGAGGAAGAAGCGCGCCCGATGGGCCGCGCCACCGCTGGCGTGGGCGGGATGGAACTGGAATCGCGCACGCTCAAGGATGGCAAGACCGTCACGCTGATCGAAGACGAAGTGGTTTCGATGTCCACGGTGCGCGATGACGAAACATTGCTCACGATGTCGGAACTCGGCTACGGCAAGCGCACTCCCGCCTCGGACTACCGTCTGACTCATCGCGGCGGCAAAGGCGTGATCACCATGCACGTCACCGAAAAAACCGGCCCGGTGATCAGCGTGCGCCAGGTCGGCATCGACGATCAGATGATGCTGATCACCGATAGCGGCAAAGTGATTCGTCTAGCCGTGAAGGGCGTGCGAATCACCGGCCGTAACGCGCAGGGCGTGCATATGGTGCGGCTCGAGGGCGATGAACGCGTGCGCGCCGTCGCAAAACTCTTGGAAGGCGACGACGAATACAGCAACGGCAACGGCGCCGACGACGAATCGGAGGAATAGGCGCGTCGCCGCGCGGCGTTGAGCGATCAGTCTCCGCTGGGTGGCTCGCCGGCGCCGAGTCCTTCGGCGACGTATGCCCGGTCCGCTGCGGAGAGCGCGCGTCCGCGCGAGATCTCGAATCCCATCGAGCCGAGAATCTCCTCGAGCGCGTTCAGGATCAGCATCACGTTTTCGCGCCGCGATCCTTCGCCCATCAAACCGACGCGCCAAATCTTGCCCTTGAGCGGTCCAAGCCCCGCCGCGATCTCGATATTGAACAGCCGCAACAATTCCGCGCGCACTTTCATTTCATCGATCCCGGCCGGCACCGCGATCGTCGATAGCTGCGGCAGTCGATATCCTTCCTGCGCGGCGAGTTCGAGTCCCATCGCGCGCGCTCCCGCCTGAAATGCCGCCGCGTTCGCGCGATGCCGCCGCCATCGCTTCTCCAGTCCTTCTTCGATCACGATGCGCAGCGCTTCGTACAACGCGTAGTTCATCGTGATCGGCGCCGTATGATGGTAGAGCCGGTCCGGCCCCCAGTATTGCTCGATCAAGCCGACATCGAAGTACCACGAGCGGCACTTGCTCTTGCGCTGCTTGATCGCCGCCATCGCGCGCGCGCTGAACGTCACCGGCGAGAGACCCGGCGGCGCGCCGATGCCCTTCTGCGTGCAGCTATAGCAAGCGTCGATTTCCCACTGATCGATTTCGACCGGCACGCATCCGAGCGACGTGACCGCGTCGATCGCCATCATCGCGCCGTAGCGATGCGCCAGCTTGGATATTTCCTCGATCGGCTGATGTATCCCGGTCGAAGTTTCAGCGTGAACGATCGCGACCAGCTTTGGTTTCTTCGCGGCCTTGAGCGCGGCTTCGATTTGCGCCGGCTCGATGATGCGTCCCCAATCGGCCTCGACCTTGTGCACCTTCGCGCCGAGCCTCGACGCGACTTCCGCGAGCCGGCTGCCGAACGCGCCGTGCACGCCGACCACGGCTTCGTCGCCGTCCTCGAGCAGGTTCGCCATCACGGTTTCCATCCCGGCGGAACCGGTGCCCGACACTGGAAACGTGATCTCGTTGCTGGTGCGGAAGACGATGCGCAGCATGCGCTTGATGTCCTCCATCACCTTGACGAAATCCGGATCGAGATGGCCGACCACCGGCGACACCATCGCTTTCATCACGCGGGGATGAACGTTCGAGGGACCGGGGCCGAGCAGGATGCGCGCCGCCGGCCTGAGTTCTGGAAATTGATCCGCCAAATGACTACTCCATTTTGATGAGTCGTTGCCGCGCGCATCTGAAGAGCAAGATTTCGCGCCGAATTTTATGCTCGATATTATGTCGCGTCCCGCACGACTAGAAAAACGATAGAATCGATCATCGCCGTCGAATTTTGCACGCTTCAACTCTGTGGCCGAGTTCGTGGTAGAGTCTGGGCGCAGTCCAAATGAACGCAATCGATCCAACTTTGCTCGAAGAACTGCGCGCGATTCTCGGCAGCGAAGCAATCGTCTCGCGCGCAACCGAGTTGAAAGTTTACGAGTGCGATGGATGGACCGTCGAAAAAAGTTCGCCCGACGTTCTCCTGATGCCAAGCACGACCGCTCAACTCAGCGCCGTGATGGCGGCGCTCAGCCGGCGTAATGTCGCTTTCGTCCCGCGCGGCGCCGGCACCGGACTGTCCGGTGGATGCCTGCCGCTCAACGCGCCCGCGATGATCTGCACCTCGAAGATGAATCGCATCCTCGGCATCGATTACGACAATCGGCGCGTCGAAGTCGAAAGCGGCGTCGTCAATCTGCACGTCACCAACGCGGTGAAGGCGCGGGGTTACTTCTACGCGCCCGACCCGTCGTCGCAGGTTGCATGCACGATCGGCGGCAATATCGCCGAGAATTCCGGCGGTCCGCATACGCTTAAAAATGGCGTGACGACGAATCACGTGCTCGCGCTCGAACTCGTGTTGCCCGATGGCGAAATCGTCGAGCTTGGCGGACCTACCGAAGAGCGATGCGGCTACGACCTGGTCGGCGCGGTGGTCGGCGCCGAGGGCACGACGGGAATCGTCGCGCGCGCAACGCTTAGACTTACACGCGAACCGGAGAATCATCGCACGCTGCTCGCCTCGTTTCCCGACGTCGATACCGCAACGCGCGCGGTCTCGATGATCATCGCGTCAGGAATTCTGCCCGGTGCGCTCGAAATGATGGATCAACTGATCATCCGCGCGGTCGAAGATGCGTTCCACGTCGGGCTGCCTGCCGACGCAGGCGCGGTGCTGATTATCGAGCTCGACGGCCTTGAAGCGGGACTCAGCGCGAGCGCGGACGCCGTCGCCCAGATGACGCAATCGTGCGGCGCGACCTCGGTCAAGCTCGCGAGCGACGAGGCGGAGCGTGCGCTGTTGTGGAAGGCGCGCAAGCGCGCGTTCGGCGCGGTCGGGCGCCTCGCACCGAATTACGCGACGCAGGACGGAGTTGTGCCGCGCACCTGCCTGCCGCAGATTCTGCGCGTCATCACGGCGGTCAGCCGGCGCTACGATCTTCGCATTGGCAACGTGTTCCACGCCGGCGACGGCAATCTGCATCCGGTGATTTTGTACGACGAGCGCGAGCCCGGCCAGGTGCAGCGCGCGATCGACGCCGGCCGCGACATTCTAAAGGCGTGCATCGAGATGGGCGGGAGCTTGACCGGCGAGCACGGAATCGGCGTCGAGAAAATCGGCGAGATGCCGCTGCTGTTCTCTCCTGACGATCTTCGGGTGATGACGGAATTGCGCCACGTGTTTGATCCGATGAACCGTTCGAATCCGGGCAAAGTCATTCCGGAGGCAGGCGCTTGCGTCGAAGTGTCAACGCCGCGGCGCCAGGTGCCGATCTAGGCTGGCGGCATCCAGCAATCGTGTCAGCGGACAATCACTTCGAGGAAATCGCGCATCGCGTCGAGTCGCAGTTCGGCGCCGACCGCGTGCGCGTTCCGACGGCTCTGGAAGCCAACGCCGCGCGCGTCCTCTTCGAACCGGCCAGCGTCGAGGAGATTTGCGAAGCCGTGCGAATGTGCGAATCCGACCGGATTACGCTGGCGGCCGTCGGCGCGATGCGTACCTTGTCGCAAATCCGGCGCGAGCCGGTTGCGCTCGGCATCTCGCTGAAGCGACTCGCGCGAATCGTCGCCTATGAACCCGACGATATGACGGTTGTCGCAGAGGCCGGCCTCACTATCAGCAATTTCAATGCAGTCGCCGCGCCTTCACGTCAGCGTCTTCCGGTCGATCCTGCCAGTCCGCAATTGACCACGCTCGGTTCCCTGATCAGCGCGTCGCACGCCGGACCTCTGCGGCTCTCGGAAGGCGCCGCACGCGACCTGTTGATCGGGATTCGCTTCGTGGGTCACGGCGGTCGAGTGATTCATGGCGGCGGTCGCGTCGTCAAAAATGTCGCCGGTTATGATTTGATGAAGGTGATGGGCGGTGCGTTCGGCACGTTGGGAATAATCACGGAAGCGACGTTCAAGGTGCGGCCGATTCCGCCGGAGTATTGCATCGCGATCGCGCCGTACGATCGCGCGAATGACGCATTCAGCGCGGCGGCATCGCTGAATTTTGCGCTACCGATGAGCCATCTCGAAGTACTTAGTCCTTCGCTGGCCGCGCGATTCGACGCGCCGCAAAAATTCCTGCTGGTTGCTGGCTTCTCTGGAACTGCGCAGGAAATCAGCTACCAGGCAGAAAAAATTCGCGAACTGCTCGGCGCCGCGATCGAGATTATCGACGATCAACCCGCGCTCGCGCGCTGTGAAACGTTGCGCGATCTTGATTTTGGCTTGAGGCCGCTGGCGGCGCAGATTGCCACTCGCCCCGCGGGCCTCGAACGCGCGCTCGCGTATTGCGATGCGGAGTTCCGCGCGCATGCAGCCTCGGGTGTCGCGCAAATATTCGTCGAGACCGCGCCATCCTCCGTTGTGGCGCACAAGATCGTCGCTCGATGGCGCGAGAGTGCACATTCGGAACGCGGTCATCTGCGGATTCTCGCGGCGGCCGAATCGATTCGCGGCGATTTGGAAATCTTCGATCTGCCGAATGAAGGCGCGCTCAAGCTGATGCGCCAACTGAAGAGCACGTTCGATCCGGCCGGCATTTTCAATCCCAAATGCTTCGTCGGGGGAATCTGATGGAAGAACCCCCGACTTCTCACTCGCAGCCCGTGCGGGATGTCTGCGATTACGACTTGCTATTCGACTGCGTGCACTGCGGCCTGTGCGCGGAGGCGTGCCCGACCTATGTCGCGACGCGGCGCGAGATGGATTCGCCGCGCGGCCGCATCTACCTGATGAAGTCGCTCGCCGAGGGAAAACTGCAACTCGACGACGACGCGGTGCGCCATCTCGATTTGTGCCTCGGATGCCGCGGCTGCGAAACGGCCTGTCCTTCCGGTGTTCACTACGGTCAGTTAATCGAAGGTGCGCGGGCATTCGTCGAACGCAATCATCGCCGCGGCGTTTTCGATCGATTGAAGCGGAGCACAGTCAGCGCGATATTCCCGTACCCATCGCGGATGCGCGCGGTGCTCGCGCCGCTGATAGTCGTCGATCGTCTCGGATTGAGACCGGCTCTGAGAGCCATCTTGCCGCGCTCGTTCCGCGACTGGCTCGATTTGTTGCCGCCGCTCGGCGCCCGCCATCCGCTCGCGCCTGACCTTCATGTCGCATCTGCCGATAACGCACCTACGGTCGTCGTGCATCATGGATGCGTCGCGCAGGTGCTCGCCAATTCCGAGAATTTGAATAGCGAACGGATGCTTGCGGCGGCCGGCTATCGAGTCGAGCATCTGGAAGAAACCGTATGTTGCGGTGCGCTCGATCTTCATTCGGGCAATTCTGCTCGCGCACTCGAGTTCGCGCGCGCCAATGTTCGCGCATTGAAAGGGTCGGGCGCGGACGCGATCGTCTCGGCGGCCTCGGGCTGTTCAACCGCGATCGCGGAATACGGCGAATTGCTGAAGCACGATGCCGAACTGGCCGCCGATGCGCGCGCCGTGGCCGGCAAGGTCAAAGATCTGAGCACGTTGTTGCTCGCCGCAAAGTGGACGCCGGTGCGCGAATTCAGATGCACCGTCACGTACCATGACGCCTGCCATCTCGCGCATGGACTCGGCATTCGCGAAGCTCCTCGCAAATTGCTTGCATCGATTCCCGGCGTCAGGCTCGTCGAATTGACTGAGTCCGATCTCTGTTGCGGTTCGGCGGGAAGCTACAACCTGACCGAACCCGAGATGGCGCGCGAATTGGGCCGGCGCAAAGTGGACAATATAGTTGCGACCGGCGCCGATTACGTAGTTCTCGCGAATCCAGGCTGCGAGTTTCAAATCGCCGCCGAGCTCAAACGCCGCAACTCGAAGACGCGGGCGATACATCTCGCCGATTTTCTCGCCCTGGTTGCAAACAACGATCGCATCCGATGAACGCCGACGATTACTCAGTCAAACTATATTTCGCGTATACCAGTCCATATAGCTATCTCGCGATTCAGCCCGCCTACGATCTGGAACGATCGCATCGCGTGCGCGTCCGCTTCATTCCGTACGGAGTGAACATCCGCAAGGTATATGGTCCGCTCGATCGCGCCGACGCCGA
Organism: Candidatus Binatus sp.; assembly: GCF_030646925.1. Taxonomy (NCBI): domain Bacteria; phylum Candidatus Binatota; class Binatia (SeqCode); order Binatales (SeqCode); family Binataceae (SeqCode); genus Binatus (SeqCode); species Binatus sp. (SeqCode). The sequence continues at coordinate 23,670 of NZ_JAUSKL010000058.1, forward strand.
CCGCCGCAAGGTTCGCTACCTTTATATCGACGCACGTCGAATCGCGAAAGAACGCAGATTGATCATCTATCCGCCGAAAAAGATTTACAGCGCGCGGCTCGCATTCTACGGCGGCTTGTTTGCAGAGCATCACGGAAAATTCCGCGATTACTCAGATCGCGTGTTCGAGCGATTCTGGAAACACGAACTCGATGTCGAAAGCCGCGACGCCATGTCCGCGATCGTCACCGACGTCGGTCTCGACGCCGAGGAATTTCTTCAGTATGCGGATTCGACTGCGCGCGCCGACCTGGATGCGTGCTTCGCCGAGGCCGATCGCGACAAGGTGTTCGGCGTGCCGACGTTCGTCGTCGATGGCGAGCCATTTTGGGGCGAAGATCGCGTGAATTGGGTGATTCGCAAGCTCGACCAGATGGACCTGCGGCGCTGAAATCAGCTCATCCCTGCGCGATCGGGATACGGAATACTCAGTTGCGTTAAGAGCAAATGGACCTTATAGCCATTTCCCGACGGCAGATAGTCATACAGCCGCTACATGCTATTCCCCGCTATACTCTGTTCCGCCGAAACTATAGTTCCGGACTGGAAGGCAGAAAGGTCTCGCCCATCAGGTACGCATCGACGGCGCGCGCCGCTTCGCGCCCTTCCCAGATCGCCCACACCACCAAGGATTGTCCGCGCCGCGTATCGCCTGCGGCAAACACTCCGGGCAGGCTCGACATATAATTCTCGCAAAGCACGTTGCTGCGAGCGTCGAGCGCGAGCCCCAATTGCGAAATGATCGTGGCGGGCTCCGGCCCGAGGAATCCCAGCGCGAGCAGCACGAGGTCGCATTCGATCTCGAAGTCGCTGCCCGGGATTTGCTCCATGACCATCCGCCCGTTTTCGTTTTTCCAGTTAAGCCGAACGCCGTGGAGCTTTTCTACGACGCCGTTCTCGCCGGTGAATTTGCTCGTGTTGACACTCCAGTCGCGCTGCACGCCTTCCTCGTGCGAGCTGGATGTGCGCAGAATCATTGGCCAATCGGGCCACGGCATCTGCTCGGTACGCCGCTCGGGCGGCATCGGGAGCAACTCAAATTGATGCACGATAAGCGCGCCTTGGCGATTCGACGTGCCGAGGCAATCAGACCCGGTATCGCCGCCGCCGAGGATGACGACGCGTTTTCCTTTGGCCGAAATTTCGGACGCAGGATCGAGCGTGTCGCCGAAGTTGCGTTTGTTCTGTTGAGGAAGGAACTCCATCGCGAAATGGATTCCCTTCAAGTCGCGCCCCGGAATCGGCAGGTCCCGCGGATTGGTCGCGCCCATGGTCAGCACGATCGCATCATGCTTCGAGCGCAGTTGATCGCCGTGAATGTCGGTTCCGACGCGGCAGCTAGTGACTATCTCGACGCCTTCGCTGACCATTTGCTCGACGCGGCGATTGACTATCCACTTTTCGAGTTTGAAATCGGGAATACCGTAAGTGAGTAATCCGCCGACGCGGTCGGAGCGTTCGTAGAGCGTTACCGAATGGCCGGCGCGCGCGAGTTGCTGGGCGCACGCGAGCCCCGACGGACCTGAACCAACGACCGCGACGCTCTTGCCGGTCCTGCGCGCGGCCGGTTGCGGCGCGATCCATCCTTCGGCCCAGGCGTGATCGATAATGTTCTTTTCGATCAGCTTGATAGTGACCGGGTCGTTGTTGATGTTGAGGACGCAAGCCTCTTCGCACGGCGCGGGGCAGATGCGGCCGGTGAACTCGGGGAAATTGTTGGTCGAATGGAGCCGCTCGATCGCCTCGCGCCAGCGGCCGCGATACACCAGGTCGTTCCAATCCGGGATGATGTTGCCGAGCGGGCAGCCCTTGTGGCAGAAGGGGATCCCGCAATCCATGCATCGGGCGCCCTGCGCGCGCAATTTCTCCTCGGGCATCTTGAGATCGAACTCGCGCCAGTCGTTCAGGCGTTCGCTCACGGGACGCCGCGACGGCGTTTCGCGCTTGATCTCCATGAAGCCCGTAATCTTGCCCATCTAGACCCGCTCTCCCTGATCGGTTCTGCTAATGTTTCGCTCGCGCATGCTCAAACGGCGGCGAGCCGCGCGAGGTCCGAATTCATATTGAGATGCTGCCGTTCGAGCACCATTCGATACTCAGTAGGTAGTACTTTCACGAATCTCAGTGAGTAGTCACTCCAATTATCAAGTATTCGATGCGCGACAGCGCTATCTGTATATTGATGATGCCGCACGATTAATGCGTGCAGTTGTTTGAGCTCATCGGGATTGCCGATCGGTCCCAGCTCGACCATCCCGGTGTTGCAGCGGGTCGAAAAGCTGCCGTCCTCGTCGAGGACGTAGGCAACACCGCCGCTCATGCCGGCCGCGAAATTGCGACCGGTCTTGCCGAGCACGACGACCAGTCCGCGCGTCATGTATTCGCATCCGTGATCGCCGACTCCCTCGACCACCGTGTGCGCGCCGCTATTGCGGACTGCGAAGCGCTCGCCCGCGACGCCCCGAACAAACGCTTCTCCGCCGGTTGCGCCGTAGAGCGCGACGTTACCGATGATGATGTTCTCCTCGGCCTTGAAAGTTGCGGCGCGCGGCGGCTTCACTGAGATGAATCCCCCCGAGAGGCCCTTGCCGAAATAATCGTTCGCGTCGCCTTCGAGATAAAGCGCGACGCCGGGCGCCAGCCATGCCCCGAAGCTCTGGCCCGCCGAACCCGTCAGCCGCACCTGGATTGTGTACGGCGGCAGGCCTTCGGCGTGGAACCGGCGCGATACTTCCGCCGAGAGCATCGTGCCGACTGTGCGGTTCACGTTGCGAATCGGCAGCTCGATTTCAACCGGTGCGCGATGCTCCAATGCGGGTTTCGCCAGCTCGATAATTTGATTGTCGAGTGCGGCCTCGAGTTTGTGATCCTGAGATTCGACGCAATGTAGCGGCTCGTCGGCGGGGACATCGGGACGGCGCAGGATGCCGCTCAAATCGATGTGGCGCGCTTTCCAATGTTTGATCGCGTCGTTGGAATCCAGGCATTCGACGTGTCCGATCATTTCGTCCAGCGTGCGGAAACCCAACTGCGCCATGTATTCGCGCAATTCGTCCGCGATGAACATCATGAGGTTCACGACGTGTTCGGGCTTGCCTTCGAACTTCTCGCGCAGTTTCGGATCCTGCGTCGCGATGCCGACCGGACAAGTATTCAGATGGCAGACGCGCATCATGATGCATCCCGACGCGACCAGCGCGGCGCTCGCGAAACCAAATTCCTCGGCGCCAAGCAGCGCTGCGATCGCAACGTCGCGGCCAGTCTTGAGCTGGCCGTCTGTCTCGACGCGAATCCGTCCGCGGAGACTGTTCATCACGAGGATCTGCTGCGTTTCGGCGAGGCCCAGTTCCCACGGGATGCCCGCGTGCTTGATCGATTGCAGCGGCGACGCGCCGGTGCCGCCATCGTAGCCGCTGATCAGCACGACGTCGGCCTTGGCCTTCGCGACCCCGGCCGCGATGGTGCCGACGCCGACCTCGGCGACGAGCTTCACGCTGACGCGCGCGCGATCGTTCGAATTCTTGAGATCGTGAATCAGTTGCGCGAGATCCTCGATCGAGTAGATATCGTGATGAGGCGGCGGCGAAATCAGTCCGACGCCGGGCGTCGAGTAGCGAATCTTCGCGATGAAATCGTCCACCTTGTGGCCGGGAAGTTGTCCGCCTTCGCCGGGCTTCGCGCCCTGCGCCATCTTGATTTGCAGTTCGTCGGCGTTGACCAGGTAGTGACTGGTGACGCCGAAACGCGCCGATGCGACCTGCTTGATCGCGCTGCGGCGCCAATCGCCATTGGCGTCGCGCTCGAAGCGCGCGGGATCTTCGCCGCCCTCGCCGGTGTTGCTCTTGCCGCCGATTCGGTTCATCGCGATTGCGAGGTTCTCGTGCGCTTCCTTGCCGATCGATCCGAACGACATCGCGCCGGTCTTGAAGCGCTTTACGATTTCCGACGCCGGCTCGACGTCTTCGATCGGCACGGGCGGGCGATCGGTTTTGAACTTGAGCAGGGAGCGGAGCGTCGCGAGCGTGCGGCTCTGTTCATCGACGGCTTTCGTGTAGTCCTTGAACAACCGGTAGTTGCCCGATCGCACGCTATGCTGCAGCTTGGCGATGGTGTTCGGATTGTACATGTGGAACTCGCCGCGCCGCCGCCACTGATACTGCCCGCCGACGTCGAGTTCGCCGTCTAGGTTGAGCGCGACCTTGAATGCATAGGCGTGTCGCTCGGCAGTTTCCCTGGCGATTGCGTCGAGGCCGATTCCGCCGACGCGCGACGGCGTCCAACTGAAGTACTTGTCGATTACATCTTTCGAGAGGCCGATCGCTTCGAAGATCTGCGCGCCGCGATAGCTTTGCGTCGTCGAGATTCCCATCTTCGATGCGACCTTGGTGATGCTCTTGCCGACCGCCTTAACGAAATTGTGAACTGCGGTTTCTTCGTCGATGTCGCGCAGCCGATCGTCACGAATCATCCCGGCCATCGTCGCGAATGCGAGATACGGATTGACCGCGCCTGCGCCGTAACCGATCAGCAGACAGAAGTGCATCGCTTCGCGCGGCTCTCCTGATTCGACGACCAGGCCGACGCGGGTGCGGGTGCCCGCGCGAATCAGATGATGATGTACCGCACCGGTCGCGAGCAGCGCCGGAATCGCCGCGTACTTTGCATTCACGCCGCGATCGGACAGCACGATGATGGTGTAGCCGGCGTCGATCGCCGCCGACGCGTCGCGGCAAAGTGTGTCGAGCGCCTCGCGCAGCGCCGTTTCGCCGCCATCGACAAGGTACACGGTGGGCAGCGTGATCGTGCGCAAGCCGTCGGTCGAAAGGCGCTTGATCCTTTCGAGTTCCTCGTTGGTAAGGATTGGCTGCGGCAAACGAAGCTGGCGGCAGTGGAGCGCGGACTCTTCGAACAGGTTCTGCTCGGCGCCGATCGTGGTTTCGGTCGAGGTGACCAGTTCCTCGCGGATCGGATCGATCGGCGGATTGGTGACCTGCGCGAACAGTTGCTTGAAATAATTGTAGAGTAGCTGCGGCTTGTTCGAGAGCACGGCGAGCGGCGTATCGGTGCCCATCGATCCGACCGGCTCCTGGCCGTTGGTCGCCATCGGCGCGAGGATCATTTTCAGATCCTCGATCGTGTAGCCGAACGACTGCTGCTGCGCGAGCAAATCGCCTTCTTCGAAGCCATCGACGGGCGGCGCACTTTTCGCTTCCGGCAACGACTCGAGGCTGACCAGACTCTGCTCGAGCCAATCGCGATAAGGCTGGCGCGACGAGATCGATTCCTTGAGTTCGTGATCCTGCACGATTCGGCCGAGCGAGGTATCGACCAGGAACATGCGGCCAGGCTGCAGGCGACCCTTGAGCGCTACATTCTCGGGCGCGATATCCAGCACACCGGTTTCCGACGCCATCACGACCAGCCCGTCTTTGGTAACGGTGTAGCGCGAGGGGCGGAGTCCGTTGCGATCGAGCACCGCGCCGATCCTGATTCCGTCGGTGAAGGCGATCGAGGCGGGGCCGTCCCACGGTTCCATCAAGCATGAATGGAACTGATAGAACGCGCGCTTGCTGGCGCTCATCTGCGAATCGTTCTGCCACGCCTCGGGGATCATCATCATCACAGCGTGCGGCAGCGAGCGGCCGGTGCGCACGAGCAGTTCGAGGCAGTTGTCGAACGTCGCGGAATCGCTGCCGTTGGGCTCGACGATCGGCAAGAGCTTCTTGATGTCGTCACCGAAGAGCGGCGACGAGAAAAGTTTTTCGCGCGCGTGCATCCAGTTGATATTGCCGCGCAGGGTGTTGATTTCGCCGTTGTGCGACATGAATCGATACGGATGCGCGCGATCCCAGCTCGGAAAAGTGTTGGTCGAGAACCGCTGATGGATCATCGCGAGCGCGGTTTTGACTTCGGGATCGCGCAGGTCGGTGAAGAAATTCGGAAGCTGAGTCGAGATGAGCTGGCCCTTATAAATGACCGTCAGAGGCGAGAGGCTGCAGAAGTAAAATAGTTCCGAATCGTCGAGATCGAGCTTGAGCGCCTCCGCGGTGGCGCGCTTGCGAATCACGAACAGCTTGCGATCGAAGGCCTCGACGTCATTCAGATCCGCGCTGCGGCCGATGAAGACCTGGCGAATCGAAGGCAGCCCGCGCCGCGCGATCTCGCCGCATTCCGATTCGACGATTGGCACGTCGCGCCACCCGAGCAGGCGCTGTCCTTCCCCCGCGACGATTCGCTCGAACGCGTCGATACAGCGCGCGCGCTTGGCGGAATCCATCGGCAGAAAAACCTGGCCGACACCGTATTCGCCGGGCGCGGGCAATTTGAACCCGAGCCGAAGCGCCTCTTTCGAGAAAAACTCGTGCGGGATTTGCAGCAGGATTCCAGCGCCGTCGCCCGACCGCGGATCGCATCCGCACGCGCCGCGATGAGTCAGATTGTCGAGCACCTCGAGCCCTTTGGCGACGATATCGTGCGAGCGCACTCCCTTGATATTGACGACGAAGCCGACTCCGCAGGCGTCGTGTTCGTACGCGGGATCGTAGAGTCCCTGCTTTTTTGGAATGCTCTTCGCGTTGTGCATTATGAACTCCGTCTCGCATCGGGAAGCGCCGATTTCGCGGAGCCGTGACGATGACGCCGGCCGTTGGACGGCTCCTGCGACTCGCCGTTGGCGTGAACCGCGATCAGCCCGCGCTCCGTATGCGTTGAAAGCACCACCATCGTTTCGGTCCGCGCCACTCCCTCGATCGAGCGGATCGCGCTGATGAGCCGCTCGAGCGACGAAGTGTTGTCGGTTTTCACTTTCAGCAGCACGGTGTGCTGGCCGGTGACGTGGTGGCATTCGAGGACGTCGTCGAGCATCGCGACCGCATCTTCGAACAGCGCGATCGTCTTTGGATGCGCGATCGAGACGCCGATGAACGCGCCGACATCCTTGCCGAGCCGCGTGGCGTCCACCGAGGCGTGGTAGCCGGTGATAATTCCGCAGTCTTCGAGCTTTTTTACGCGCTCGTTGACCGAAGGCGCGGAGAGCCCGACCTGTTCGCCCAATTTGACGAGCGGAATTCGGCCATGTTCCTGCAGGATATTGAGAATCTGCAGGTCAATAGCGTCCAGCTCGGGGGAATCTCCGCCGAATTTCATAAGGCAATCCTCTTGGGGTAGCGCCGAACATAAGACGGGATGCTATTCGTGTCAAGGGTTTGTAAGGATAAATGTGCTTTAGAGGATCATTTAGTAAGGTTTGAGATTTGCCCACCGAGTAAGCATCGGCCGAAACCGGCCTCGGGCATAGGATCGAGAGGCCGTGCAAGCGCATTACCCATTGCAAGCGCACAGCAAATGCCTAAGCACCGGCACTCGCGCAAATCGCTATGGTCGAGACACTTCGCTCGGCGAATAGCCGAGACTGATTGCCAGCATCACTGCAGCCGACGCGAGGATCGCCGGATTCGGCTCGTCGCAAATCAGCTTCGAGAGAACTGTAAGATGCTGCGCGACGGTCCTTGCGTCGTTGTCGCGGGCGCATCCGAGTGAATCGGGATCGAAGATCGCATCGATCAGCGGATTTGGATCGTATCCGGATTCGGCGAGCGCCTCGCGCACTGCCACGCGCCAGAACTCGCGCGGCTCGATACGGTCGAAGTCGGTGAGCCAATAGATTCGCGCGCGAAATTTCGGCAGCAACTCGCGGTATCGCGCATTCGCTTCGAGATGCGGCGCGACCTCCTGCGACGCGAGGAAATCGTCCACCGTGCCGATGCCTCCATACACGCCCCGCGAACCTTGCGCTGGTTCGAGTGTGATGACGCGATCATCATCACCGTCGCCGACGCGCTCGATACCAAGCGGATAGAGGCGGCAGGCAAGCGGACGTCCGCGATGCAGGCCGCATCGCACGCCGTCGAGCGCGACGCATCCACGGTGATCGATGAATTTGAGAATCGAGCCGCGCCGAATCGTGTAGCGCGCGATCGCCTCGCCGGTGGTGATTTGCATCGCGCGCGCGATTCGCAGCACGTCGTACGGCGAAATCGTGATCACCTTGTCATGGCAGCATCGCCCGCAGGCGTTGCAAGCATACGAGAATGCGCTATTACGGTTCATGGTCGCGTCCGGCTATAGTACATTCAGGCGCCGATCAGACCCATGCAGATATCGTTGGAATTCAGACTCCCGGCCCGCGTCAGGAAGAAGGGCAAGTGGTTCATCTCGTCATGCGACTCTTTGGACCTGCACTCGCAGGGGCAAACGCGCGAGCAGGCTGAGATCAATCTGCGTGACGCGCTAGCGACGTTTCTAACCAGTTGCTACCAGCGCGGGACTTTGGATGCCGTGATCCGGGAAGCCCGTTTTGTTCCAGTTGCTTCAACCGCTACGCAAGGTGCCCCTCCGGCAGCCCTCCGCTCGGGATGACGGAGGGGGCAGCTAAGAATCGGGCGGACTCTTGCTCCGCACGCGCAAGGGGCGCTACTCAAGAGAGACCAGCCCGGAGCGCGCGATCAATCAACCGCATCGACCCCGACTGGCGCGATCGACGGAGAGTGCTCGATGGATTTCACATGGTCTGCTGAACAAGATGCGTATCGGATGCAGGTGCGCAATTGGCTCGAAGAAAACCGTCCGCGATCGCTCGGCCCGCGCGGCGAGGATCCCGATGCGAGCGGCGATGAGGAAAACTGGCAGCGGCTGAAGACGTGGCACAAAAAGCTCTACGCCGCGGGATGGGCCGGCCTCACCTGGCCCAAGGAATACGGCGGGCGCGGCGCGACGTTCATCGAGCAGTTGATCTTCAACCAGGAACTGGGGCGCCTCAACCTGCCGATGGGATGCAACGTGCTGGGCGTGATCATGAGCGGGCCCGCGCTGATGCAGTGGGGTACCGACGAGCAGAAAAAGCGCTACCTGCAGCCGATTCTCGCGGGCGACGAAATCTGGTGCGAGGGCATGTCGGAGCCGGGCGCGGGCTCGGACCTCGCGTCGATTCAGTGCCGCGCCGAGTTGAAAGGTGACGAGTTTATCGTCAACGGGCAGAAGGTCTGGACGACGACCGCGCATCGCTCGCACTTCTGCCAGTTGTTCGTGCGGACCGACCCCGAAGCGCCGAAGCATAAGGGGATGAGCGCGCTGATCGTCGATATGCACAGCCCGGGCGTGACCGTGCGTCCGCTCAAGCAGATCACCGGCGAATCGGAATTCAACGAGATTTTTTTCGAAGACGCGCGCGTGCCGAAAGAAAATTTGCTCGGCCCGATCAACATGGGATGGCAGGTGCTGGTCGCGACGCTGATGCATGAGCGATTCGGTATCGGCGAGACGCTCGGCGGCACCGAGCAAGTGCTGCAGCAACTCGTGCAGATCGCCAGGGCGGCGCAGGTCAACGGACGGCCTGCGATCGAAGACAAGGACATCCGCCAGCAGATCGCGCAGTTCGCGATCGAAACGACCGCCAAGAAATACAACGGGCTCCGCAGTCTGTCGAAGCGCCTCAAGGGGCAACAGCCCGGACCGGAGGCCTCGATCTCGAAGCTGCTTTCGACTGACCTCGGTCAACGGATGACGAAGTTTGTCACGCGGCTGCTGGGCGGCTACGCGATGCTGGAGCGGCGCTCGCCGTTCGCGCCGGACGGCGACTGGATGCGGCGAATCCTTGCGTCGGAATCGATGACGATCGCGGGCGGCACCTCGCCGGTGCAGAAAAACATGATCGGCGAGCGAATCCTGCAACTGCCCAAAGGCTGATATTTCGGCCAGTTGAATGTTTAAGAGGCGGTCCGGCGGGCCGCCTCTTTAAGTTTCGCAAGTTTTTTGCTCGGTACGGGTTGTATTTTGCATTCTTTTTGGGCAGTTGTTTGCCAACCAAGCAAAGACTGCGACCCTGGAGATTGCGACGATGACCCTTGCCAAATTCCGATCGCGCGTCAATTCGGTATTGCTCACGACTGGAGGCTATCTCGCTCTAGCCTCGCCCGCGGGCGCCGAAACCACCGCCGCGCCGACTATCGACGGCGCCGATACCGCGTGGCTGCTGGTTTCATCCGCGCTCGTGCTGATGATGACGATTCCGGGGCTCGCGCTCTTTTACGGCGGATTGGTGCGGCGTAAAAACGTGCTCTCGACCCTGATCCAGAGTTTCATACTGGTGGCGGTCGTATCGATCCAATGGGTGCTGTTCGGCTACAGCCTGGCGTTCGCACCGGGAACCGCGATCGTCGGCGGCCTCCAGTGGATCGGTCTGATGAACGTCAGCGCCGCGACGCCGTATGCGGATTACTCCGCCACCGTGCCGCACCAGGCGTACATGATCTATCAATGCATGTTCGCCGTGATCACGCCGGCATTGATCACCGGCGCAATCGCGGAGCGGATGTCGTTCAAAGGATTTCTGGTCTTCAGCATTCTCTGGGTCACGTTCATTTACGATCCGCTGGCGCATTGGGTGTGGGGCGTCGGCGGATGGATTCGGCAGATGGGCGTGCTCGATTTCGCGGGCGGTACCGTCGTACATATTTCATCGGGCGTCGCGGCGCTCGCGGCTGCCTTGGCGATCGGTCCGCGGCGGGGCTACGGGCATGAGCCGATGCGTCCGCACAATCTCACCATGGCGGTGACCGGCGCGGGACTGCTGTGGGTCGGATGGTTCGGCTTCAATGCCGGCAGTTCGTTGGCTGCCAACGGCCTCGCGGTGTCGGCCTTCGTCGCGACGCATCTCGGCGCTGCGTCGGCCACCATCTCGTGGCTCGCGATCGAGTGGTGGGTCGGCGGACGACCTACACTGCTCGGCGCGGCGAGCGGCGCGGTGGCGGGCCTGGTCGCGATCACGCCGGCCTCGGGATACGTCGGGCCGATGCCGGCAATCGTGATCGGCGGCGCGGCGGGACTGTTATGCTTCGGCGCGGTGCGAATGAAACAGCGATTTCATTATGACGACGCGCTCGACGTCGTCGGCGTTCACGCGATCGGCGGAATCTGGGGCGCGCTCGCAACCGGTCTGTTCGCCAGCGTTTTGGTCAATTCGGCGGGCGCCAACGGCCTCTTTTTCGGCAATCCGCGCCTGCTGATGGTGCAAGCGATCGCGGTCGTCGCGACGATAGTGTTTTCCTTCGTCGGAAGCACGGTGCTGCTGAAAGTCACCGATGCGCTGGTGGGAATCCGCGTGATCGACGAAGACGAGGAGATGGGCCTCGATCTAAGCCAGCACGAAGAGAGCGGCTACGCCTTCGAGGGATAGATTTGTTCGCAACGGCGCTGGCGCTAGCGCTGCATCGCCTGGAAAATGAACGGGCCCGCCTCGGCCATGATCTCGCCGACGATTTCGCCGAGCGGCTTGCTCGGCATCGCGAGCTTTTCGGTCAACGAGGTCATGACCCGCAAGTAGTGTTGCTTCATCTCGCCGCTGATGGTTTCGAGCCTTACTTGCTCCATCACCACGATGAAGCGGCGATGCATTTCGACAATTTCGATATCGGTGGGGTCGGTGAACTTCTTGTCGCGCGCCATTGATGCACCCGGTTGGATTCGTTGATTTAACATCGCCAGAATATCAGGCGGTGCGGCGTGGCTGAAACGACGCGCGCCCGGCGCCGTACCTTCGATGCCGCCAAGTTGCGACTCAGCCGTCGAATTGATAACGCCTCTTTGAACGGAGGAAGCCGCGATTATTGTGTCTGTGAGGATGCGCAGAATCCTGGTCTGGTCGGGCATCGTGGTCGGCGTTGTCCTCGCAATCGCGGGCTCGCTCACCACCTATGCATTCCTCAACCTAAGTTCGATCGTCGATTCTCATCAGCATCGCATTCTAAGCCGCGTCAGCGCGGCGCTGGGCCGCGCGATCACGGTCGAAAAAATCCAGGCGCGTGCCGGATGGGGCGTTTCGGTCGAGTTGACCAATCTCACTATCGCCGACGATCCGGCCTTCTCGAAAGATCCGTTTATTGTCGCCGACGAAGTATCAGCCGAGCTCGAGTTCATTCCGATTCTGAGGGGCGAGGTTAAAGTCCGACGCGTTGAATTCGTCAAAGCCGACATCCAGGTGCTGATGAACGCGACGGGCGATCTAAACCTGGATTCGCTCGGCTCAGAACCCGGCAATTCGGCGCATCAAGATAAACCGCATCACGCTAAACAAAGATCGGCGCTGGCTGACGTCACGATCGATTCGCTGAATATCGAGGACGGATCGATTTACTTCACCGATCTTGCCGAGCAGGGCGAGCCAATTGAAGCCGATCACGTCGAGTTTGAACTCAGCAACTTCAGCGCCACCGCGCCATTCGATGTCGAGATCAAGGCCTCGGTGCTCGGCGAGGACCGGAACGCGCGGGCTTCAGGCAAGGTTGGGCCGCTGCTCAAGCACGGCGTGGTCGACCTCTCTGCGTTGCCGCTGGACCTCAAGTTCACCTGCGATCTGATGAAGCTCGATCGAATCCGTCCGCTGATTGACGTTGGCGCGGGCATCCCGAAGCAGCTATCGATCCCGGACGCGTTTTCTGTGAACGGCATTGTCAAAGGATCGTGGGCGCAAATGCCTTTCACGATCGGCTCCGATCTGACCGCGCATCGCGTTGTGTACGCAGGTGCGCTTGGTAAGCCCGCTGGTACTCGGCTCGTGGTCAACGTCAGCGGAACGCTGACCAATCAGCTCAATGTGTCGAATGTGAAGGCAACGCTGGCTGCGCTCGAGTTGACCGCGACCAACATTTCCACCGCCGACGACCGGCCTCCGAGCGCGCAAATCGATACCAACAGGTTCAACCTCGCGAGCGTCGCTCCGAGCGTGACGCCGGTGGCAAGCTACGGCATCTCCGGCGCCGGCGAGCTTCACGGCAATTTGAAACTGATAGATCACGAGCCCGATCTCGACGGAGCGGTGACGCTGAAAGATGCGGCGATGAAGCCGGGGCCGTCGTGGCCTGCGATTTCGCATCTCAGCGGCGAGTTTCGCTTTCATCCCGGCGACGAGATCACCGAGAAAGCGACCTTCGCGATCGGGTCGTCGAATGCGTCGCTCGAAGCGCGCGTCGTCACACTGAATCCGCTGAGTGCCAGCTACACGATGCGCGCCGCGGCGTTGGATGTGGCTGATTTGTTGGGGAGCCAGCCGGCGAACGAGACGATCAATCAAATGGTGATCGCAGGTACCGCGGACGGCGCGTTGTCGGCGCCGCGGCTGAACGCAGAGATCAAGTCGCCCGAGGGCCAGCTCATCGGGATTCCCTATCGCAATCTCGATATCAGCGCCGCGTACAAGAAAGATCGGCTCGTCGCGACGCCGGTCAGGATGAATCTGCTCGACGGATCGCTCTCCGCGCAGATCGACGCGATGCTCGGCGCGAAGCCGCATTTCACGATCGCGTTCGTGATGAACAATCTCAATATCGAGCACGGATTGCGCTCGCAAAAGATCGGAGCGGCGGACACGGTTCACGGTTTTCTGAGCGGCAACGTGACGGCGTCCGGCGCCGGCTCGGCGTGGGAACGAATCAAGCCGACGCTGCGCGGTAGCGGCCGCCTCTCGCTCGCGAACGGCAAGTTGGTGGGCGTCAATATCGTGGCGGACGCGATCAACGCGGTCGCCGCGGCGCCCGGCGTCAGTCAGATCGTCAAGGTCGCCTTCACGCCCAGCCATCGCGACTTGCTGGTCGATCCGAATACGGAACTCCGGAGCGCGAGCATGAGTTTTCAACTGGTGGGCGATCGCTTCACGACGCATGATCTGACGGCGGAATCGCCGGACTACGGAATTCGCGGTGACGGATGGTTCGACATGGATAAAAATCTCGACATGGCGGCGGACATCCTGCTGACGTTCGGGATGCAGGTGCCGATTCCGGTCGGCGTGTCGGGAAAGCTGCCCGACGTTCGCGTGCTGCCGGATATTCCGATGCTGGCCGAGCACGTCGCGATCGGCGCAGTCACCGCGCCGGGGCGAATAATCGAGGGCGGCGTGAGCGCGGTCGGCACGCTGATCCGCGGCGGATCGTCGAGTGCCTCCAATTCGAATTCGTCGTCGATGCCGAATCCGCTCGACAGCATCAAAGGATGGTTTCGCTGAGACTTAATCGATCTTCCGATTCGCTACCGCACATGGCTCGTCTGCGCGACATCATTGAAGCCCGCCCGCGAATCCTGTTCGTTGGAATCAACCCGAGCCTTCGCTCCGAGCAGGTCGGGCACCATTTTGCCGGCCCGGGAAATCCATTCTGGCGCTTGCTGTATGCGTCGCGGCTGGTTCCGGTCGAACTGAAGCATGAGGAGGATACGCGTCTGCCGCAATTTGGATTGGCGCTCACCAATCTATGCTCTCGTGCGACGCGATCCGCCGCCGAACTGACTGCCGACGAGATGAATCGCGGCGCGCGCATGCTTCCGGCGAAGATTCGACGCGCGAATCCGCAGGTGGTCGCGTTCGTCGGCGTATCGATCTATCGCCGCTTGTTTGGAGCGGCGGCGAGCGCCGGCGCGGGTCTCAAACCCGAGACGATCGCCGCTGCACGCGTGTTCGTGCTGCCCAATCCGAGCGGGCTCAATGCGAGCTTCCCGGGCTTCAAGGACAAACTGGTCTGGTTCGAGGCGCTGCGCGAATTTGTGCGATCAGAATTTCCTGAGGCCCCGTCGAATTGAGTAGTTGCGATTAGATCATTTGCGCGTTGAACTTGGCGCGGCGCGAAACTAGCATCGGCAATCGATCGCAATTGGATATCGGCGACATCGGATTCGGCATCGTCGTGCATCCGCGCGACCCCAACACCGCGTGGGTGTTTCCGATGGACGGCGCCACGGTGTGGCCGCGCACGAGTCCGGGCGGACGGCCGGCAGCGTATCGCACCATCGATGGCGGCGAGAGCTGGCGCCGGCAAGATCGCGGACTGCCGCGGCGTCACGCGTGGTTCACGGTGAAGCGGCAGGCATTTTGCGCCGACGAGTTCGATCCGGTGGGCATCTACTTCGGCACCACCAGCGGCGAAATCTGGATGAGTCCCAATGAAGGGCGCGACTGGAACCTCGTCGCATCGCATCTGCCGCATATCTATTCAGTATCGGCGGCGACGCTCTCCTGATGCGAGTGACTATACCCAGTCCGCTTCGATCATATACTCAGGGGCGAAGCGAAGTTGATACTACGGGCAATAGCTTCTCCGAGTTACTGAGTAATCTCGATACTGCTTTTCCAGGTATCCGCTTTCGCATGATCGATGAGCAGGATCGCATCCGCCGCCATATCCGGTTCTTCGTCAATCGCGAGCAGGTGACCGATCTCGCGCAGGCGCTCCGCGACGATGACGAGGTGCAGATCCTCTGCGCCCTCAGCGGCGGCTGATCGTTCTGCCCTACTCCTGTTTCACCAGCAAGCCGCGGCGGCGCGCTGCTTCGAAAATCCAGCGGAACCCAGCGATCGCCATCGCAAAATAAATCAGGTTGAGACCCGCGGCCCACCAGAAGTGAAACCACGAAAATCCGTGACCCGCGAGCACGCTGCGCATCCCTTCGAATGAATGCGCCGTCGGGAGCATCCATGCTACTCCGCGCAAAAATCCCGGCAGCGCCGCCATCGGATAGAACACGCACGAGACCGGCTGCAGCAGTCCGGCGAAACTCCACGCGAGCCCCTGAATCTTGGTCGTGAATCGAAAAATCAGCCCCGTGATCATCACGCCCAGCGCGAGCGCGAAGAACACCAGGTTCGCCATGTACGGCAGAAACTTCGGCATCAGCGGAAAGATGTCGAACGAGTACGCTGCCAGCGCGATCAGTGACGCAGCGACGAGACCAACCATCGTCTTCAGCAGGTTCACCATGATCAGCCCTGTCAGGTATTCCCAGACCGTGAGCGGCGTCGAGAACAGGTTGATCAAATTGCGCGACCACAACTCGTCGAGAAAGCCGACCGCCATGTCGCGCTGAAACGAAAAAAACATCCCCCACAGGATGGCGGCGCCGAGCAGAAAGCTGACCAGCCCCGGCTGCAATCGATTGCCGCGCGCGAGATAAATCGTGAAGAAGCCCCACACGATGATGTCGAGCACCGGCCAGTAAACCATGTCGGTGATGCGATCCATGTTGCGCAGCGCTTCGTAGTAGTGGCGCTGGATCACGGCTGCGATGCGATGAATTTTCATGCGGCCTTGCCTTTGACGACGCGCATGAAGACTTCTTCCAGCGCGGGCGTCTCGCGTTCCTCTTCGAGGATCGCTTGCGTGATTTCGATTGGGCTGCCACTCGCGATCACTTTTCCGTGATGCAGAAAAATGATGCGGTTACACATCCGCTCAACCTCGTCCATGTTGTGCGAGGTGTAGAGAATCGTGGTGCCGCGTTCGCGCTGCGCCTCAAGCAAAATTTCTTTCACTTGCCATGCGATCTCCGGGTCGAGGTAGGCAGTCGGCTCATCGAGCAGCAGCAGGCGCGGATTGTTCATGAACGCCTTGCAGAGACCGACCCGCGTGTTTTCCCCCGACGACAATCTCGCGATCGGCTTCTTGCGCAGCTCGGTGATGCCGAACAGCTCGAGCATCTCGTCGATTCGTTCGCGCGGATTGGGCACCGCGTAGAGCCGTGCAAAAATTTTCAGGTTCTCCATCACCGTCAGCCGATAAGGAAACGCGACGTACGGCGACGTGAAATTCATCTGCGCGAGAATTTCCTCGCGATCGGTCGCGATCGACTTGCCGAAAATCTCGATCCGCCCCGAGCTCGGCGTGATCAAGCCCAGGATCATGTGAATCGTGGTGGTCTTGCCCGCGCCGTTGGGCCCGAGCAATCCAACGATTTCGCCCGCCTCGATTTGGAAGGAGACATTTTCGACGGCGGTGAAGCCGCGAAAGGACTTCGTGAGATTTTCCACTTTTACCAGCATCGCCTTGCCTGCTTTCGACTTGTCGTCGCGAAATAAAAAAAACGGCCACGGATGATTCATTCACCCGTGGCCGCCTGAACTCGTTTGTTGATCTATCAGCTAGTCAAAACTCGATGTTCGAGCACACTCCCACGGGACGATTGCCCCGGTTTCTTTCTAGTTTGTTAAACATCGTGAGGGTGTCTTTGCTAACGCCGAAGCGGTAAATCTAGCAGAGTGGCGCGCATCAGGCCATACCGGATAAGTTCGCCAGCAACACACCGTCGGCCTGACTCGCTCGTGCGGCGTGCCGAAAAAAGGCCGGGCGGGGGACCGTCCGGCCTTTGCGATTCAATCTAAGCTCGCGATCGTTTCAGGCGCTGGCGCGCGGCACCGGCTGCGGCCCGCGAATCAGCTTGCCCGGCATCGCCTCGGTCGGCCTGCCGTCCTCGAACGTAACCTCGCCGCTTACCACCGTGAATTTGTAGCCGTCGGCGCGCTGGATCAGCCGGCGTCCGCCCGCTGGCAGATCGAACACCATCTGCGGCGGATGCAGCCGCAGACCTTCGAGATCGATCACATTCACGTCGGCCTTCATGCCCGCCGCGAGCACTCCGCGATCGTGCAGGCCGTAGAACTTCGCGGTGTCGCTGGTCTGGCGTTTGACCGCCAACTCGATCGGCAGGCGCTCGCCGCGGCTACGATCGCGCACCCAATGCGTCAGCAGATACGTCGGCATGCTCGCGTCGCAAATCAATCCGCAGTGCGCACCGCCGTCGCTCAGTCCGAGCGCTGTGATCGGATCGACCAGCATCTCGCGCAGTGCATCGAAGTTGTAGTCCGAGTAATTCGCGAACGGCATATAGAGCAGCTCGCGGCCGTTGCGCTCGAGCATCAGCTCGTAGGTGAGCTCTTGCGGAGTTTTTCCTTGACGCTCTGCGCGCGCCGCGACGCTGGTTTCGCGCTCGGGCTCGTAGTTCGGCGGATCGCCGAGCGCGAAGTATTTTGCGAAATTCGTGAGAAAGTAATTCGTCATGCGATCCTTGACGCCCGGTTGCTCGGCGAGGATTCGTGCGCGCATTTCGGGCTCGCGCATCTTCGCGACGCGCTCATCGATCGGCAGATGCGCAATCTCGCGATACGCGGGATGCGTGATGAACGGATGCAGCGAGCTCTCGAGGCCCATCAGCATCCCGGTCGGACGTCCGGGAATCTGCGGCACCAGGTTCGCGCCTTCCGCATTGTATTTGCGCACGCGATCGAGCACGCGGCGAAATGCGGTCGGATCGTTGTCGGTCTGCGCCATCGCGAATGTGATCGGCAAGCCGGTTTCCGTCGAGAGCTTGATCATCCATTCCATCGTCGCGTCGGCGCCCACCATGTCCGACGCCATCTCGAACACGCCGTGACCGACGTCGCCCATCGCGCGCCCGATTCCGAGCAGCTCCGCCTCGCTGGCGAACGTGCCCGGCACCAATTCCTTGTTTTTCGCGCGATGCAGCATGGTCCGCGACGTGGTGAATCCGAGCGCGCCGGCCTTTAGCGCATCCCGCACCAATGCCGCCATCTTCGCGATGTCATCGGGCGTCGCTTCCTCGTTGTGCGCGCCTCGCTCGCCCATCACATACGTCCGCAGCGAGCCGTGCGGCATCTGCGTGCCGACGTCGAGGACACGCTTCATCTTCTCGATCGCGTCCATGTACTGCGGGAACGATTCCCAGTTCCACTTGATTCCTTCCGACAGCGCCGTGCCCGGAATGTCCTCGACGCCCTCCATCAGGCCGATCAGAAATTCCTCCTGCCCGCGCTGCACCGGTGCGAAGCCGACACCGCAATTCCCCATCACGATCGTCGTCACGCCGTGCCAACTCGACGGACTCAAGTATGGATCCCACGTCACCTGGCCGTCGTAGTGCGTGTGAATGTCAACCCATCCGGGTGCGACTAGCAGTCCCGCTGCGTCGATTTCGCGCCGCGCTGCGCCAGCCTTGCCGCCGACGCTCGTGATGATGCCGTCGTCGATCGCGACGTCGCCGACGAACGCGGGCGCGCCGCTGCCGTCGACAATTTTGCCATTTCGAATTACCAGGTCATGCATCGCTCAGCTCCTCTCGTTCCACTCGTTCGGTCGATGCGAAGGATTTCAGTGACTCGCGTTTTACCAAACGTTCGGTCGATAAACGCGAAAGGGCAGCCCGATCGCACGGACTGCCCTTCGCTTCATTGTTCTAACGAAAACAAATCAGGCAGCTTCCGCCTTGATGCCGTTGAGCTTCTTCAGCTCCGGCATAACTTCCTTGGCGAACAGGTGCAGGCTCTTCTCCGCGTCATCGTACGGCATGCCCGCGTAGCTGAAGACGCCAGTGTAATGATCGGCGCCGACCTTCCGCCGAATCTCGTCGATCTTGTTGAAGCACATGTCAGGCGTGCCCCAAACCTGCAGGTTCAGGAAGTACTCGATCGACGCGTCGGTGTTGCCGCCGAGGCTCTTCGCCATCTGCTCGTAGTACTCGTAGCCCTTGGCCTTGCCGAAATGCTCGCTCGCCATCTCATAGTGGCGCAGCGCCGTCTGCCAGTAGCCGCCGATATACTTGACCGCCATCTCACGCGCGCGATCGGCGCTCTTGTCGCAGAAGGTCCAGCCCGCCGCGATCGTCGGCAGCGGCTCGCCGCCGTTTACCTGCTTGTAGATTTGGCGATACTCGCCCAGTTCCTGCGCGACCGCTTCCCACGGCTTCTGCGGGATGATCAGGATGCCGACGCCGAGCTTCGCCATGATGCGCGAGGATTCGGGCGATACCGCGGCGGCGTAAGTGCGGCCCTTGAACGACTTGAACGGCTTGGGCCGGATGTCGCGGCGCGGCTGCTTGATATACTTGCCGTCGTACTCGCAGTAGCCCTTCTCGAGGCCCGCGAGCAGCATCTCGGTTGATTCGATAAAGCGCTCGCGCGATTCGCCAAGCGGAACGCGGAAGCCTTCGAACTCGATTCGCGCAAGGCCGCGGCCAAGTCCGAGAATCATGCGGCCGCCCGACTGATGATCGACGACGGAGACTTGCTCGGCAACCCGCATCGGGTCATGCCACGGCATCACGACGACCATCGAGCCAAGCTGGATCGTCTTGGTGCGGCCGGCGTAGTAGGTCAGAAATTGCAGGACGTCCGGGCACATCGTGTAGTCATCGAAATGATGCTCGACGCTCCAGATCGAATCGAATCCGAGCGGCTCGTACATATCGCCGATTCGCAGCTCGCGTTGATAAACCTCGACGTCCGAGCGTTCATTCATTGGGTTTTGAAAAATTACAGCGCCGCCGACTTTCATCTTTAAGAGCCTCCGTGTGCCGGAACTACGGTCGTCCGTCTGGACGTACCAGTGTTGGCTTGAATAACATCACATACCAATCGTTCAGGAATAAAGCAAAGCGCGAATCCGCGGCGAAATTTCAGGATTTCGCGGTTCGAGTCGAGAAGTCGCCATGATCAGATGATCAACGGCAGCTGACTGAGAACTGCCTCGACCGGATATCCTTACCGACGCACGCCCGCTCCCGCGCGGGCGTCGATGGTGTCCTAATTTGAAATTGCTACACGCTCGCGCCTGTGCCGCGAATCTGAGATCATGGGGACATGCCCGGTTCCAGAAAACGCCAGAACCCATCGGATGTCAATCAGATCGCCGCCATAAGACGCCGTGGCCGGTGAACTGCCAGTCGAGGATGCGGGCAAGAATCCTGCTGCGGTCGCGCTCGGGCGACTCGGTGGTCTAAAGGGCGGAAAAGCGCGTGCAAAGAAGCTAACTGCGCGTAAACGGTCGCAGATTGCTAAAAAAGCGGCTCTTGCACGGTGGGAAAGCTGAATTTTGTTTGCATTAGTCCCTATATTTGGAGTATGTAATATCGTATGTGATATCACATGACGCTCAAACAAGTCGGGCGGTTGAGGGTGCGGGTTGGCAATTTGCGGCGAACAAGAGACGTGAAGAGCCGCGAGATGGTGCGTCTAGCCAAGGCAATCGGCAGAGAACCGGACAATCGTACAGGTAAAGAACCGACTTACGTTCACTCAGAATTGGGGGATCGCAGACCACTATCGATTCCGAATCATCCAACGTTGGCTCCAGGCACGAAGAATAATATCTTGGACGATTTGGAAGGCGACCTAGACGCTTATGAAGAAATCCTTACTCAAAAAATCACGACAACAAACGGCAAGCTCCGCTAAAAATCGCCCTCAGGACTATCTGAAGTTGCCTTACGCTAGAATCTTGATTCCTGAGGAAGACGGCGCATTTTCGGCTGAAGTATTAGAATTCCCCGGTTGTTATTCTCAAGGCGACAACGCTGGAGAGGCGTTTGAAAACTTAGAGAAGGCAGCGGTGGCGTGGATCGAGGCGTGTCAGGAACTCGGACAAGAAATACCGCCTCCGTCCTCGAATCAGGGTTACGGAGGAAAAATCGCGCTCAGACTTCCACGAGGATTGCATCGGTTAGCAGCACATAAAGCAGAGCGGGATAGGGTCAGTTTAAATCAATGTCTCGTTACTGCAATCGCGGCTTGGGTGGGCGCAGACAATTTGTATGAGAGAATTACACACAAAATAGAAATGAACTTTGTGCAAATGACGAATTATGTTCAGATCACCGCTTTGTGGGGCCCAGGGAATCCTTCATGGGGACCAGTTAGTCCGTGGATTATGAATGCCACGAACGTGACTCCAAATCTCGCGTCGATGTATCCGGCTGGTTTGGTTCCGGCAGTAGCTCCGGTCGAGATGCCGAAGAAGCAATGGGTCACCTCTGGAGAGATTAATGGCTGAGCCAACCCAATACGTTTTTGCACACAAAGAAATTGCCGGAATTCTGGTTCAAAAGCAGGGACTCCATGAAGGCTTTTGGACGTTGGGCTTTCAACTTGGGATGGGCAACACAATCGCACCTTCGCTAACGGGCGGCGATCCAGTCCCGGCAGTAGTTGTTTCAATTCTTGCGGTAGCCTTGCAAAAAGCCGAAAAGGATGGCCCGATGACCGTAGATGCAGCGAAAGTAAATCCGGTCAAGAAATAACGCGACGCGAATAGCTTCCAAGCTCAAGCCCATGACTTAGGTGTTATGGGGCTTTGTGGCGTACTACGGCGCGATCAAGCGGGCGTTTGAAGGCGATGTTGATTACGCTCAGATTCACAAAGTATTCGCGTCCGAACTGAATACCGGACGCGGGCGCTATTCTCCGCCGGTCATGGTGGAATGCGGGCGCGAGGAACTAATCGGATCGCCCGATCCTGACCATATCTCGACCAGCTATGTTGAACGTCAGAATTTGACGATCAGGATGCAGAATCGGCGTTTCAAGCGCCTGACCAATGCGTTCAGCAAGAAGCTGACAAATCTCAAGGCGTCGGTCGCCTTGCATTTCGCCCATTACAATCTCTGCCGCATTCACAAGACGCTGCGCATGACGCCCGCGATGGCGGCCAATATCAGCGATCAACATTTGGACGATCGAGGAATTGATCGAGCGGGCGTCAAATTAGGACACTACCCGGCCGTCACCCCGCGGTTGCCGAGCGGCGGTCGAGTCGAGTAGTTTTCCACGGATGCCGGAGGCGATTGATTCGCCAAGCCCGGCGATTGCCCAACACGAGGAGAGATGACTTCGATGATGACCGGTGAACAGTACAAGCGATCGCTCAACGACAACCGCGAGACCTACTTCGAGGGCGAGCGCGTTCGCGATCTCGTGACCCATCCGCTGCTCGGCGCCTGCGTCTCACGAATCGCCGCCGGTTACGATCATTTCTATTCGCCGCAGCCCGGCGCGGTCAGCGCGCTGATGGCGATACCGCATTCGGCGAACGAGCTGCGCGACCGGATTCCGCTGCTGCACGAGGCCGATATCGTCGCCAACGTCACCTACCAGTCGATCATGACGCTCACCACCGCGTCGATCCGAATCGCCGACAAGCTGCCGCAATATGCCGAGCGGATTCGCAATTACGTGCAGGGCGCGCAGCGCCGCGACATCCGGATCGTCGAGTGCATCACGGACGCCAAGGGCGATCGCAGCCGCCCGCCGGGCAAGCAGGACGACCCCGACGCCTACACCCACGTGGTCGATCGCCGCCCCGACGGCGTGATCATTCGCGGCGCCAAGCTGCACATCACCGGCGCCTCGATGTGCCACGAGCTGATGGTGATTCCGACCAAGGCGATGAAGCCCGGCGAAGAGAGCTACGCGATCGCCTGCGCCGTGCCGGTCAACTCTCCCGGCATCAAGATAATCGACACGACCTTCGCCCCACGCCATCACGACAGCCGCACCTTCCCGGTCTCGGCCAATATCCACATGCCCGAGGGGTTCGTGATCTTCGACAACGTGTTTGTGCCGAACGAGCGAATCTTCCTCGACGGCGAGGTCCAGCAGGCAGCTATCTTCGCGCATTCGCTGGGACTGTGGGAGCGGCTCGGCGGACTCTCGGCGATGGCGGAAGAAGGCGATCAGTTGGTCGGATTCGCGCAGTTGATCGCCGAAGCCAACGGGCTGGCCAATGAAAGCCACGTCAAGGAGAAGATCTCCGAGATGATCATCCATGCCACGCTGGTGCGCGCGGCGCTCGAGGCCGCGATCGGGAATTGCCACGTGACGCCCGAAGGCGCGTTCCCCGACGAGCTATACACCAACGCCGGCAAGTATCACGGCGCCGCGAACTACAACCTGATGGTGCGCCATCTGCACGATATCGCGGGCGGATCGGTGCTGACCGCGCCGTCAGTCGCCGATCTCGAAAACGAAGTCACCGGACCGCTGGTGCGCAAATACATGGGGACGATGAACGGCGTGGACGGCGAGTATCGCGCGCGCTTGTTCCACGCGATTCGCGATTTGACCGCCGATTCCTACGGCGGCTGGAAGGCGGTCACCAACGTGCAGGCCGGCGGCGGGCTCTACGCCCAAAGGATCGTGACGCGCCGCTACTACGATCTCAAAGGCGCCAAGCAGAAGGCGCTCCGCCTGGCCGGAGTCGACGACAAGCCGCAGTCAAACTCCTAGCCGGCCAAGCACGCTCACGGGCTCCGCGCCAGCCCGCGGGAATCGCGCGCGACCCGAGGATCAGATCGATGCGACGAGATATCTTCACCGCAGAGCACGAAATGTTTCGCGACCAGGTGCGCCGCTTCGTCGAAACCGAAATCGAGCCGAAGGTCGCGCAGTGGAATCGCAACGGCATGAGCGATCGCGAGAGCTGGCGCAAGATGGGCGCGGCCGGCTTCCTCGGCGCCAACGCGCCCGCTGAATACGGCGGCGGCGGCGTGGATTTCATCTACGACGCGATCGTGATGGAAGAAATGTCGCGGGTGCGCGCCCACGGCCTGATGATGTCGCTGCATTCGGACATCTGCATGCCGTACATCACGAGCTTCGGCAACGAGGCACAGAAGCGGCGCTATCTGCCCGGCACGATCAGCGGCGAAATCATCCTCGCGATCGCGATGACCGAGCCGGGCACCGGATCAGATCTCGCCGCAGTGCAGACGACCGCGCGCCGCGACGGCGACAACTACGTCCTCAACGGTTCGAAAACGTTTATCTCCAATGGCCAGATCGCCGACCTTGTAATCGTCGTCTGCAAGACCGACCCCAAGGCAAATCCGCCGCACAAGGGCGTCAGCCTGATGCTGGTGGACGCGACCAGTCCCGGCTTCGTCCGCGGGCGCAAACTCGACAAACTCGGGCTCCGCGGCCAGGACACCAGCGAACTGTTCTTCGAGGATTGCCGCGTGCCGGTCGCCAACCTGCTCGGCCAGGAAGGGCAGGGCTTCAAGATGCTGATGCAGAATCTGCAGCAGGAGCGGCTCTGCGTTGGCGTCGCATCGATAGCCAGTTGCCGCCGCACGGTCGAGGATACGGTCGCATACTGCAAGCAGCGGCGCGCCTTCGGACAGCCGATCGCCGAGTTTCAGAACACCCAGTTCAAGCTCGCCGAGATGATGACTGAAGTCGAAGTCGGCCAGGCCTTTGTCGATCGTTTGCTGGTCGCGCATGTTCGCCACGACGAAATCGTCGCCGAGGTCAGCATGGCGAAATGGTGGACCACCGACCTGCAGAAAAAGATTTCGAGCCAATGCCTGCAACTGCACGGCGGCTACGGCTTCATGATGGAGTACCCGGTCGCGACCGACTACGCCGACGCGGCGGTGCAATCGATCTACGCCGGCACTAACGAAATCATGAAGGTGATCATCGCGCGCAGCATGGGACTGGATTCAAGAAAGTAGCGACGAACTGCGGCAGCGGCGCGGAACGACAGTAGTTCGCACAACCGCGCACCCGTCCCCATATCTGCCGACCAGAATCGAGAGCGGTTGTCAGCGGCGGAAGGTTCCTTGGCCATGAAAGTAATGTTCAAAGTCGTTATCAGCAACGCCGCCTTGTCTGCTTGAGTCGTGGCGTATAGTAATTTCCGGTGTTTCGAACGGATCCAGATGCGGCCTGACTCCGACGACCAACCCCGTGTGATGCTCAGCCGGATTGACATAAAATATCGCCTTGTTGAACGTAAGGTAACTCCACCGGGGTCAGTCCTTGTATCAGTACCTTAACGCGATAGGTATATCCCAGTAAGCACCGTTCGTCGGCTGCGCCTTTTTTTGTGCGTAGTTCATGAGCCAGCCAATGAGCGCAGCCAGTGCCCATAATTGGCATCCACTCGTCATCACCGTGGTACTGAATGAAGCAGTCCTTAGGTTCGATATCACGTGTCACCTGAGTTCTGGCCAAAGTTATTCCAGTTTGGCACCGAGCGCAGTACTCAACTCGGTTGTATTCCATTACTGATTCTCGGCCGGGATGAAGCTTACATCTTGGCATAAACGATCCTCCTCGGCGGGCGTGAATTCATTGTGGGCAGTTTAGTGGTGGCGGTCCGGGCGGGCCCTCCGTTCCAGGCGCGCGATTTTCGTAATCCAGCCATACACGGACTATCTTCTGAGCATCTGGCTGCTTCACATCGCGGAAAAATTCGTCGCCTTCGAACCGCACCGGCGCGGCGGGAACAATATAGCGGTACAGCACCTCGGTGATTGGCCATGTGTCGGGGTGCATCCGGTAGTCGGGATATCGTTTCTTTCGGAGCCTATCGACCGGCACATTCAGCATGTCGGTGAATGCTTGCTTAATTACTTGGCCCTGATCGTCGGTCTCCGACTGTTGTTCCGCGCCATCGAGATAATCCGCCACGACGTTGCGCGGGTGCGTCGAACCGGCGACCCTCGCGCCGCCGTGATCTATCCAATCGAGCCACATACGGATTGCCTTTTGCGCGTCCGGCTTCTTCACGTCGCGGAAGAAACTTTCGCCTTCGAACTCAAACTCTGGCGGGTTGGGAACGAAATAATGAGACAGCACCAGCGTGACCGGCCATCTGCGGGGGTGCATCTCGTAATCGGGGTACTGTTTCTCGCGTAGTGTCTCGACCGGCTCATTGAGCATGTCGGTCAGGGCTTGCTTGACTACTTGTCGATGATCGTCGCCTTGGAAATGTTCTCTGGCACCGTTCAGGTAGTCCGCAACGACATTGCGTTGATCGCTCGAGTCGGCGGCCATCGGTCCGTAGCGGTCCGTCAGACAAAGCGATGAGGATACCAGAAGTACGGCGAGCGAAATGAAAACGAGACGACACTTCAGTCTCTCCATTTGCGGACGCGGCGGGCCCGCACTGGAGAGTGCTAACTGCATGTCAGCATGATATCAAACACCGCGGCCATAAAATAGCAGGCTCCAGCGGCTAATCTGAAATTCGCGCAACTAGCTCATTGTCGTTGTCATTCTCGGGCCGACGACGAGGCAGTCGTCGAAGCGGCACCCTGCTTTCCGCATAGCGTGTCGTTCACGTCGCACTGGGGCGTGATACCTACAGTGCGCTGGCGTGCATTCAGGTCGAAGATAGCTGTGTTGGTCTTGTCATTCGCCGCGCAGCCGCATAGCTGACTCGCACAGCAACTGCATCCGACCGCCGCCTCCAGATTGGCTATCGCCAACAGGCCCTTAGCCGGGCAGTTGGATAAGCCAGAGCAAGCTACCGAAGTAAGGTCTCGGTCATTGCATTGGCCGGTGCATTGCCTGCAACTGCACGGCGGCTACGGCTTCATGATGGAGTACCCGGTCGCGACCGACTACGCCGACGCGGCGGTGCAATCGATCTACGCCGGCACTAACGAAATCATGAAGGTGATCATCGCGCGCAGAATGGGACTCGATTCGCGCAAGTAGTTCTGCCGGCCGCCTACGGCGATTTCAGCAGATCGGAGAGACCGGCATCGATCGACACCGCCGGATACCAGCCGAGCACTTCCGCGGCCATGCTGCGATCGGCCAGCGTATCGCGCATGTCGCCCGCGCGGCCCTCGCGATGGATCACCGGCCCGCCGAACATCGCGGCGATGCGATTTACGCTCACGTTGTCGCCGCGCCCGATATTGATCACGCGTCCATCGGCAGTCGCGCAGTCGGCCGCGAGCAGGTTGGCATTGACGACGTCGCTGACGTGAGTGAAATCGCGCGTTTGCTCGCCGTCGCCGTGAATCTCGAGCGGACGGCCCTCGCGCCGCGCGTGCATGAAAGCCGCGATCACCGTGACGTACGCTCCCTCCGACGCCATCCGCGGTCCGTACACGTTAAAATATCGGAGCGTGAGCGTCTGCATCGCGAACAAACGGTGAAACATCCGCGTGTACTGCTCCCCGACGTACTTTTGCAGCGCGTAGGGATTCAGCGGATTCGGCGCCATCGATTCGCGCAGCGGCATCGCCGTTTGATCGCCATAAACCGACGACGAGCCCGAATAGACGACGCGGCGAACTTTCGAATCGCGCGCCGCGATCAGGACGTTCAAGGTTCCCACCACGTTCGTCATATGGGTCTCGACCGGTTGCGCGATCGACAGCGGGATGCGCGGCAGCGCCGCGACGTGAAATACCGTATCGACGCCGTCGAAGGCCTGCTTGATCGAGCACGCGTCGCGGATGTCGGCGTCGATCCATTCGGCACCGGGATTCAGATAGTCGCGGCGGCCGGTGGCGAGATTGTCGATCACCCGCACGCGCATCCCCGCGGCAATCAACGCATCGACGAGGTTCGAGCCGATGAAGCCGGCGCCGCCGGTCACGAGTATCAGGCGACCGGGATTGGGCATTTTGATAGCGTCAGTCATCGCGAGGTGATCTGTCCGGCGATCCGGCACCCTCACCTATCTCTTTATCCTGGAGCGATTCGGCCCTTCGGCCCGAAGTCGGCTTAGCGTGCGTGCGGCGACTCGGCCTCCTCTCCCGTAAAATAACGGGCGAGGTAAAGAGTGGCGTGACGGATTGGCGGAAAAATCCAAAATTGCTTGAGGTGCATCGCTAGGATAGCTTATGGGGTCGCTCGCCGGAGAGTTTCGCGGGCTTTTTAGAATGACCACCAACTTACACCGGATCAAGCATCTCAAAGAATTGCTCGCCGAGCGAATCCTGGTACTCGACGGCGCATTTGGCACTTTCGTTCTGGGCGAGAACCTGTCGGCCGAGGATTACGGCGGGGTCAAACTTGAAGGATGCAATGAGAACGTCGTTCGCACTCGGCCGGATTTGATCCGCCGGATGCACGCCGGCTTCCTCGAGGTCGGCGCCGACATTATCGAGACCGCGAGCTTCGGCTCGACGCCGATCGTGCTCGCCGAGTATGGACTGCAGGCCGATGCGCATGAGCTGAATCGAATCGCGGCGATGCTCGCGCGTGAAGAGGCCGAGCGCTTCAGCACGCCGGAGAAGCCGCGCTTCGTCGCGGGCTCGATGGGCCCGACCACCAAGAGCATCTCGATCACAGGCGGCGTGACCTTCGAGCAGATGTGCGACGCGTATCGAATCCAGGCCGAGGGGCTGATCGAGGGCGGCGTCGATGTGCTCCTGGTCGAGACAGTCAACGACACGCTGAACTGCAAGGCGGCGCTGGTCGGAATCGAGAAGGCGATCGCCAAGACTGGCAGCGCCGTTGGCGTGGCGGTCTCGGGCACGATCGAAACGATGGGGACGCTGCTGGCGGGGCAGGATATCGACGCGTTCTATTCGTCGCTGGCTCATCGCGATCTTCTGTGGATGGGCCTCAACTGCGCGACCGGTCCCGACTTCATGACCGATCATCTGCGCACGCTGTCTGAGATATCGCGCTTTTACGTGGCGTGCGTACCGAACGCCGGCCTCCCCGACGAAGAAGGGCACTACAATGAGACGCCCGAGATGCTCGCGCGGAAGATTGGGCGATTCGCCGAGAACGGCTGGGTGAACCTGGTCGGCGGATGCTGCGGCACCACGTCCGAGCATATCCGGCTGCTGGTGCAGGCGGTCGAGGGACGGCGTCCGCGCGAGCGCTCGACGCTCAGGCGGTCGGTAGTGTCGGGAATCGAGACGCTGGTAATCGACGCGGATACGCGGCCGGTAATCGTCGGCGAGCGGACCAACGTGCTCGGCAGCCGCAAATTCAAGCGGCTGATCGCCGACGGCAAGTTCGAGGAGGCGTCGGAGGTGGGCCGGGTGCAGGTGCGCCGCGGCGCACACATCCTCGACGTCTGCCTGCAGGATCCCGATCGCGACGAGATGGCCGATGTCACGCGGTTCCTCGAGATCGAAGTGAAGAAAGTGAAAGTACCGCTAATGATCGATTCGACCGATCATCTGGTGATCGAAGAATCGCTCAAGCGGACGCAGGGCAAATCGCTGATCAACTCGATCAATCTCGAGGACGGCGAGGAGCGGTTTCAGAAAGTAGTGCCGCTCGCGCGGCGATACGGCGCCGCGCTGGTGGTCGGATGTATCGACGACGACAAGCAGCAGGCGCAGGCCGTCACGCGCGCGCGCAAGCTCGAAGTCGCGCTGCGGTCGCATAAGCTGCTGACCGAGAAATACGGCGTCGAGCCGGAAGATATCGTGTTCGATCCGCTGGTCTTCCCGGTCGGCACCGGCGACAAGAATTACATCGGCTCGGGCGTCGAGACGATCGAAGGCATCCGGCTGATCAAGCAAGCGCTGCCGCAATGCAAAACGATCCTCGGCATCTCGAACGTGTCGTTTGGGCTCCCGGAAGCGGGACGCGAAGTGCTGAACGCCGTGATGCTCTATCATTGCGTGCAGGCGGGGCTCGATCTCGCGATCGTCAATTCGGAAAAATTGCAGCGCTATCCCTCGATTCCAGAAGAGGAGCGCCGCCTCGCCGAGGATTTGATCTGGTGGCGCGGCGACGATGCGATTGCGGCGTTTGCGGCGTACTTTCGCGCGCGCAAGAGTGCAGTCAGCGCGGAGGATCGCAAGTCGATGCCGCTCGACGGACGGCTCGGCCGCTACATCCTGGAAGGTTCGAGGGACGGGCTGTACGAGGACCTCGATGAGGCGCTGACGACGCGCGGAGCGCTCGAGATCATCAACGGGCCGTTGATGGCGGGGATGGACGAAGTCGGGCGCCTGTTCAACGCCAATCAAATGATCGTGGCGGAGGTGCTGCAATCGGCCGAGGCGATGAAGGCCGCGGTCGCGTATCTCGAGCCGCACATGAAGACCTCGGAGAGTGCGAACAAGGGCAAGATCATTCTCGCGACGGTCAAGGGCGACGTTCACGATATCGGCAAGAATTTGGTCGAGATCATCCTCGGCAACAACGGCTACAAGATCGTGAATCTCGGGATCAAGGTTCCGCCGGAGGAACTGATTAGGGCATTTCGCGAGCATCAGCCGGACGCGATCGGTCTTTCCGGGCTGCTCGTCAAATCGGCGCAGATGATGGTGATCACGGCGCAGGATTTGAAGACGGCGGGTATCGATTGTCCGATCCTGGTGGGCGGCGCCGCGCTCTCGAATCGATTCACTCGGCTAAAAATCGCGCCTGAGTATGACGGGCTGGTGGCGTACGCGAATGACGCGATGTCGGGGCTGGACCTCGCGAATCAGATCATGGATTACGAGCGGCGCGAGTCGCTGAAACACGTGCTCGCGGAGCAATCGAGAAAAATCGTCGAGAGCGCGCCGAAGGTCGTGGACGCGTCGCCCGAGGCGGCGTCGCGCAGGGCAACCGTGCGGCGCGATATCGAGATTCCGAAACCGCCTGATCTCAAAATTCACGTACTGCGGGACTACGACCTCGGCGAGATCCTGCGCTACGTGAATCCGGCGATGCTCTACAGCCGGCATCTGGGGCTGAAAAACGCGGAGCAGGCGCTCGCGAGCGGCGATCCGAAAGCGCTCGAGTTGCGCGCGGTGGTCGAATCGGTCACGGAAACGATGCTCGGTCGCAAAGACATCACGGCCAACGCGATCTACAAATTTTTTCCGGCCCAATCCGACGGCGATCGCTCCGTGATGATCTATTCGGCCGACGGCAACACGGTGCTCGAATCGTTTACGTTCGGCCGGCAAAGCGATGCGCCGCATCTGTGTCTGGCGGATTACGTCGCGCCGCGCGGCTCCGGCCAGACGGACTACCTCTGCATGTACATCACGACGGTCGGCGCCGGCGTGCGCGCGCTGGCCGAGCAATGGAAGAACGACGGCGAATATCTGCGCTCGCATGTCCTCCAGGTGCTCGCGCTCGAGGGTGCGGAGGCATTCGCAGAGCTGCTGCACATGAAGATTCGGCAGATGTGGGGATTCAGCGATCCGCCGGGGCTCACGAAGAAGGATCTGTTCCGGGGGCACTATCACGGCAAGCGGTTTTCGTTCGGCTATCCGGCCTGCCCGCGACTCGAAGATCAGGAACAATTATTCCGGCTGCTCGAAGTGGACAAGAACGGACTTGGCGTGAAGCTGACGGAAGGATTCATGATGGATCCTGAAAGCGCGGTGAGCGCCGTCGTGTTCCATCATCCGGAGGCGAAGTACTTCAGCCTCTCGCCGAGCGATATCGAGCGGCTGGAGCGCGAGTTCGACGATCCGTCGCGCAAGCTCGCGGCGAGCTAACCGCTCCTGAGATTGCCTTGCCCAGCGCGCCGAGTGTCGTCGGGCTTCAGACCACTTTGCGGAAGGCCAGCGCCGGCGCGATCCGCGCCGCGTTGATCACCGGCACGATCGCCGCCGCGAGACTGACGATGAACGCGATCAGTATCGCCTCGATCGCAGTCTCCGGCCGCACCGCTACGTAACCAAGCGCGCCTGTCAGCGCACCCAGCGTCATGCCGGCGCCGAAGTACCAGAGCGCGAGCGCCGCACCGATCGCCGCGCCACTCACGCCGATCATCGCCGCTTCGCATAGCATCAGCGATGCGGCATGGACCTGCGTGAATCCAATCGCGCGCATCACCGCAACTTCGCCGACGCGATCGCGCACCATCATCGCCATCGAGTTCGCCGCGATTAGCAGCATCGTCAGCAACACGACGATGCAGAGGCTATAGATGATCGTCCGCACGTCGCCGATTGCCGATACATAGTTCGCGAGCGTGTCCGACTCGGTGACGGATTGAGTCTCGGCCTCCGAGTTGTGAAAGTTCTCATCGATCTGATTCGCCACCAGCCCCAAATTCTCGGCGCGATCGACGCGCACCGACATGAAGCCCGCGACATTCTGGATATTCTCGCCGTAGGCATTTTTCACCGCGTCATCGAGCAACTGGCGATTGAAGAAAAAAATCCGCGACAGGTAGATCGTCGGCAGCTCAGCCATCGGAATAAAGGTCAGCGTCATCTTCCCGTCCGATGGATTCCTGAGCGTGATTGGCTGGCCGATTTTCCAATGATGCTCCCGCATCAGGACGCTGCCGATCAAAGCGCCGCGCCGATCGTTCGCAAGCTGCTTCGCGATCGCGGGGGGCGGGGAGTAATCGCTGCTGCCGGTGACCGTGTAAATGTCGTTGGTGATTCCGGTCGTCGTGATCGGATCGCGCAGATCGCGATAGATACCCGTCCACTGGATTTGCGGCGAGCAACCGAGAACGTGCGGTATCTTCCTGATCGCGGCGCAATATTTTACCGGCAGCGAGTTGTTATTGCGCTCGGTCACAATCAGCCGTATCCCGCGGGACGCATCCTCGGCGATCAGATCCATCGAGGCCGGCACCGCGATGAGCACCGTGAAGATGAATACTGCGACCGCGAATGTCAGCCCGGTCAGGATCGTGCGACGCGGCTGCCGCCACAGATTTCTGAGCGCCATGATGAACAGCTTCAGCGCCATCAGACACCTCGGAGCGATTCGATCACGCCGATTCGTGCGGCCCGCCACGCCGGCATCAGGCCGCCCACGACGCCAATCGCAATCGCGGCGATCATGCCGGCGAAAATCGCGCCGGCCGAAGCGTGATACGAGAAATACGTGATGCCCACGTTCATCAGTCGGCTGTTCAATCCGGTCGCGCGCGCGACGATGATCGCCAGCACGCTGCCAACGACGCCGCCGGCAATTCCCAGGATCGCGCTCTCGATCACGAAGCTGCCGAGGATGTCGCGGCGGGTGAAGCCGACGGCCCTCAGCACGCCGATTTCGCGCTGGCGGCGCGCGACCGCGGTGTACATCGTGTTCATGCCGCCGAAGATTGCGCCAATAGCCAGTGCGAGCGCGACGATCAGTCCGAGCGACCTCAGTTGATTAGCTACTTTGGATTGCGCCGCGTAGTAATCGGTTTCGGTGATCGCATCGAGCGGCATCCGCCCGTCGCTCTTCAGCGCCTGCTGGAAGGAATCGCTGCTCGCCGGCTTCAGCACGACATGAATCGAGTTGGCGCCCTGGTCCCGGTTCTGGAAATTGACGCGCAGATCTTCGCCGTCGGTCCAGATTTCCGATTCGCGGGCGCTATCGTTGTCCGCGAACGTGCCGACGATATTCCAGGTGCGCCGCCCAAAATGAAAATTCGTGCCCGCCGCGAGCGTCGGATTTCGCGCGCGCAGTTTCTGTCCGATCACCCACTCGCCATCGCCGCGCTTAGGCCATCGCCCCTCGACAAGCCGCATGTTGCGATGCACCTGGTAGGCAATCGGCGCGACGCCGCGCAGCAACGCGAATTCCTTCACCCGCTTGTTGGGGCTGATATTCACGCCGGCGAAAATTTCGGGGGACATCAGCGCTGCTCCAGTGCTGCTTTGCGCAATCTCGGGACGCACGCGCAGAATTTCCATCTGCTCGTGTGAGATGTAACTCGAGGTTTCGTCGGGAGCGGCGCGTCTGGTTACGATCCAATTCTCCGCGCCGCCTGCGTTGAGCAGCGTCCGCTGCAAGCCGCCGATAAAGCCGAACAGGATGACGAAGATCATCGCCACCAGCGCGACGCCGAGAATCGTCATCAGCGACGTCGCCCGCCGCTGGACCACGCTCCGCAGATTGTACCGAATCGGAATCACCCCTTACGCTCCCATTCGCACGGCGAAAATGAGAAAGGGCAACTACTCTGGCGACGGCGATGCTGCTGCCGGCGCCTTCCGGACTTCAGTGCCAGCGCGGCTTCAGACCACTTTGCGGAACGCCATCGCCGGCGGAATCCTGATCGCCGCCGCGATCGGTATCAGTCCGCTGCCGATACTCACCAGCAGCGCCGCGATCACCGCGCTCAATGCTTGCCGCGGTGTCACCCAGAGCGCGCCGTTGCCGCTGAGCACCGCGCCTAAAGTCACGCCGCCCGAGAACATCCACAGCGCCGGGATCGCGCCAAGCAGGCCGCCGGCCAGGCCGAGAATCGCGCACTCGCCGAACAGCAGGCTCGCGACGCTGCTCCGCGGAAATCCCAGCGCGCGCATGATCGCGACCTCGCCGATACGATCGCGCACCATCATCGCGGTCGAATTCGCCGCGATCAGCAGCACCGTCAGGATCACCACCGCGCACAGCGCAAAGATGATCCCGCGCACGTTGCCCAGCGCCGACAGGCCCGACGCGAGTGCATCGCTCTCGGTCGAGGTGCGCGTCTCGTAGTCGGAATTCGCGAAGCGTTCATCGATTTGTTTGGCGAGCGGCGCCAATGCTTCCGCGCTGTCGGCGCGCACGATGATATTCCACGCGATATCCTCGTCGTAGCCGCCGTGCGCCTTGCGCGCTTCCATCAGGTAGTCGCGGCGAATCAAAAACGTGTTCGGGTACCGCTTGGACTTCATCAGTCCCATGATGATGAAAGTCATCTCCATGTGATCGGCGTCGGTCCCGCGCAGCGTCACCTGCTGGCCGATCTTCCAGCCGTATTTGCGCATCAGGACTTCGCCGACGATCGCCGAGCGCCGCTCCTTGCGCGTCGCGATTCGCTGTTCGTCCGTCATCTCGTAGTCGGGAAACACCGCCGAAATTTCGGGACCCGCCGCGGCGCAGAAAACCGGCTCGCTCGGGCTTCGCCAGGTCGCGAACCATCCGGTGATTCCGACGCACGCCGCCGCGCCCGGCATCTTGATGATGTCGTCGCAATAGCGCGCCGGCAGATCCTGCCACGGCGCAGTCTTGTTATTGATGATCAATCGCAGCGTGCCCGACGCGTCATTGACCACCTTGTCCATCGACGCGGGAACGCAAATCAGGATCGTGTAGATAAAGGTGGCGAGCGCGATCGTCAGCATGGTGAGGATCGTTCGCGCGAGATTGCGGCGCATGTTGCGCTCGATCAATTTGAATAACTTCAGCATCTCGGTTCACCCCCACCCAGGGCGCTCAGACCGCGCGCAGCGAATCGATCACGCCGACTCGCGAGGCGCGCCACGCCGGCAGCAATCCGCCGAGAGCGCCGATCAGCGCGCCCGCGACCAGACCGGCCACGAAAGCGCCCGGCGTCATCTGGAACCTGAAAATAAACGATCCGACGTTCATCAAATCACTGCTGAGCCCCGTCGCGGTCGCCACCACGATGCCGAGAATTTCGCCGACGATCGCGCCAGCAATTCCGAGCAGGATGCTCTCGCTGACGAACGAAATCAGCACGTTGAAGCGATTGAATCCGAGCGCCCGCAGCACACCGATCTCGCCGGTGCGCCGCGTCACTGCGGCATACATCGTGTTCATCGCGCCGAAGATCGATCTGATCGCGAGGATGATCGCGACCGCGAGTCCGAGCGCGCGCAACTGATCGACGAAGTCAGTCTGGCGCGTGTAGAACTCGTGCTCGGACACCACGTCAACCCGCACGCGCGCGTCAGTCGTCAGCGAACTCTTGAACGCCTCTTCCGTGCCCGGCTTCAGAATCACGTGCAGCAAATTGAAGCCGTGGCCCATGTGAAAATCCTGCGTCAGCAAATCGAGATCGGTCAGCACTTCGGATTCGCGGGCGCTGTCGCGGTCCGAAAAAGTGCCGACAATTTTCCAGTCGCGCTTGCCGAAGCGAAAGTTGCTACCGACCGCGAGATTCGGAAATCGCGCCGCCAGTTTGCGCCCGACCACCATCTCCGCCGTGCCGCCGGTCGGCCAGCGCCCGCTCTCGAGCTTCATCCCGCGATGAACCTCGTATGCGATCGGATAGACGCCGCGCAGATGCGTAAAAATCACCTTCGAGGCCGGCTCCTCGGGCGCCGGATTGAAGCCCGTCACCATTTCCGGCGAGACCAGCGGCTGCCCCTTGGCGTTGGTCGCGATCTGCGCGCGGCTCTTGATGATCTTGTACTGATCGAGCGTGAGATAGCTGTCGGGTTCGGTCGCCGTGCCGCGGCTCAGCACGATCCACGTATCCGGCACCGCGCTTTTAAGCACGGTCTGCCTGAGGCCCGCGACGAAGCCCGACAGGATGAACAGGATCATCACCACCAGCGCGGTCATCGCCGACGTGGTTCTCCGCACCATCAGGCTCCGCAAGTTGTAGCGAATCGGGATCACCGTCAGAGCCTCCCCGGCCACCAGGATGAATAACGAAAACAGTTAATACTTTGAAGTAGGCGACTTTATACTCGCGCGCGCGTCCGATCCACACCGAAAATGCGGATGACAGCAGAGCAGCACGCGTCGAGATCCCTCGACTCCGGCAGCCTCCGCTCGGGATGGCGGAGAAGGAAGTAGGTGACGAGAAGAAAAGCAGGCGCGGGCAGCGCTATCGCCGCCCGTGCCTCGATCGGAAATCTTCAGAACATCTTCTTCAGCAGATCGGCCATGTCGTTCGCGTGCTCTTCTTCGGCCTTGTTGATCTGCTCGATCAGGATTCGCGTGGTCGGATCGTCATTGCCGAGCCATCGGATGATCTCTGAGTAGGTCTCGATCGCGATTCGCTCGGCGACCAGGTCCTCCTTGATCATCTCGGTCAGGTTCTGGCCCTCAACGTATTGCGCGTGGCTCCGCGTCGCGAGGCCCTCGGGATTGAAGTTCGGTGCGCCGTCAAGCTGCGTGATTCGTTCCGCCACCCAATCCGCATGCTGCTGCTCTTCGTTCGCATGCTGCAGAAATTCCCTCTTCGCGGCGTCGGCGTTGATGCCCTGGGCCGTGTAGTAGTGGCGTTTGTAGCGCAGCACGCAAACCAGTTCCGTCGCGAGCACTTCATTGAGGACCGCCAGCACTTTCTTGCGGTCAGCCTTGTATCCTTCGGTGACGGCGCCTGCTTCGATATGCGCGCGCGCGCGTTCGCGAATCGTTTTTACATCGGTCAAGAAATCTGCCATGGGAAAATCTCCTTGGTTACTCCGAGTAGCCTAACTCGTTTGCAGCGTTATTGGCAGGGTGCGACGGGCCGATGAAGATTTGGCCCGGTCGTGCTAGCGTCGGGGCGAATTTGCCGTCTGCCGGAAGTCGCTTTGGAACCTCGCATACTCGCACGCGCAGAACATCCCATCTCACGCCGAGATATCGACGCCAACGTCCTGAAGGTGCTCTATCGCCTGACCGGCGCGGGCCATCTCGCGTTTCTGGTCGGTGGCAGCGTGCGCGATCTGATGCTCTCGCGGCGGCCCAAGGATTTCGACGTCGCCACCTCGGCGCATCCGCAGCAGGTGCGCGACCTGTTCCGCAACTCGCGCCTGATCGGCCGGCGCTTCCGACTGGTGCACGTTTTCTTCGGACGGCAGAACGTCGAGGTCGCGACCTTCCGCCGCCAGAGCGAGGAAGTCGCCGATAGCGACGACCCGCTGATCCGCCTCGACAACACTTTCGGCACGCCAGAGGAGGACGCCTTTCGCCGCGATTTCACGGTGAACGCGCTCTTCTACGACGCGCAATCCTTCCAGGTGATCGATTTTCCGGGCGGCGTGAACGATCTCGAAGCGCGCCTTATCCGCACCATCGGCGATCCCGAACTCCGGATGCGCGAGGACCCGGTCCGCATGATGCGCGCGGTCCGCTTCGCAGCGAAACTCGGCTTCGAGATCGAGCCGGCGACGCGCGCTGCAATCGAGCGCCATCGCGCCGATTTGCGCAAAGCCTCGGTTCCGCGCCTGGTCGAAGAGACTTACCGTACTCTAGGCCAACCCGAAGCTGCGCACGCGGTCGTACTGATGGAGGAACTCGGACTGCTCGAGTCGGTGCTCCCAATCTTGTCGGAGCATCTGAAGGCGGGCGAGGGTACGCTGGCCGAGCAGGCCACAATTCGCAATGTCTATGCGCTCGGCAAAACTATCGCCGCCGGTACGATCCCCGAGCGCTCGACGGTGCTGTCTGCCCTGATGCTCGACGTCTTCCGCGCTCAGTTCCAGCGCGAGCGATCGCGCCGAATCGATCTGCTCGCCGAACTCCGCGCTCGAGGATTCGCGCGCGGCGACACCGAGCAGATGCGTCTGATCCTCGAGGCGTTCGAAAACCTCGCGGCGCCCACCCGCCGTACGCGGCGCCTGATGCGTCGGCCGTACTTTCCCGACGCGCGCCTGTTCTTCGAGATGACTGCGCCAACTTACAGTATCGATATCAGCCGCACGATCCGCCTGCTGGCTGACCCCGAGACCTTCAACACGATTCAGGCGCCCTCGAATGCTCAAGCTACGGGCGATCGCCGCCGGCGACGCCGTCGTCGTCGCGGCCCTCGACGCGGCGCGGCGAACCAAGCTCTGCCCGTCGCGCCGAATGATTCAGTTAATAGCGAGGTCGGCGCCGCGACGCACCATGGTAGCAACGCCAATCAGGATGCCTCCGGCCACGCCGAACCGAACGCGGCGGTTGTCCCCGCGAAGGCCATCGACTAACTAATCCGCATCTACTAACTTTGACGATGCAATAACCGACGCGTCGCGTTTATCGCGCGCAGTCTTCGTCCAACCGTCCCGACGAGAGGCGAGGGTGAAATCCTTGGCGGCCAACAATTTACGCTCCGACAAAATCTGGATGGACGGCGCGATGGTGCCCTACGATCAGGCCACCGTGCACGTCCTCACCCACAGCCTGCACTATGGCCTCGGCGTATTCGAAGGGATGCGCTGTTACAAGACCGATAACGGCCACTCGGCTATCTTCCGCGCCCGCGAGCATATCCGCCGCCTGATCGAATCGGGCCATATCGTCGAGATGAAAGTACCCTACAGCCAGGAGGAATTGCTCAAAGCCTGCGCCGATATCGTGCGCGTGAACAAATTCGCCGAGTGCTACTTGCGGCCGCTGGTGTTCTTCGGCGAAGGCGAGATGGGACTGTCGGCGCGCGGCAACAAGATTCGCGTCTCGATCGCCGCGTGGCCGTGGGGCGCGTATCTCGGCCAGGACAGCGCCGAGAAGGGCGTGCGGCTCAAGACTTCGTCGTTCGTGAGATTTCATCACAACTCGATGATGCCGGCGGCCAAGGTCACCGGCCATTACGTCAATTCGATCCTCGCCGGTTACGAAGCACGCCGCGGCGGTTACGATGAAGCGCTGTTGCTCAATACTGAAGGCTTTGTCGCGGAAGGCAGCGGCGAGAACGTGTTTGTGATTCGCGACGGCATCGTCGTGACGCCGCCGCTGACCTCGGTGCTGGCGGGAATCACTCGCGACGCGGTCATCAGAATCCTGCGCGATTTGAGCATTGAGGTGCGCGAGCAATCCTTCGCGCGCGACGCGTTCTACATCGCCGATGAAGCATTCATGACCGGCACCGCCGCGGAGGTGACGCCGGTGGTCGAACTTGACGATCGCAAAATCGGCTCGGGGCGCCCCGGTCCGCTCACTGCCAAAGTGATGTCGGTTTTTCAGGATGCGCTCCGCGGCCGCGATCCACGTTATCGCGAATGGCTCTACCAGGTGTGATCGATGATCGAGCTTCGCGGCTGATGAATGCTGATGCGTTAGCGGCGCGAGTATGAAGATGTTCATTCTCGGCGTCGTTGCGATCGTGCTCATCGCCGGAGCGATCGCGCTGCGGCCGCGAATCGCTCGCGCCGACCTGGTCAAGGAAGGTCAGTTCGCGCCGCCATTTTCGACCCAGATGATCACCGGTGATCAACAGACGCCGGTCTCACTGGCGGATTTTCACGGCAAGAAAGTCATCCTCTATTTTTATCCTAAGGACGACACCCCCGGATGCACCAAGGAGGCGTGTGCATTTCGCGACGGTTACGCGCGCTTTCAGAACGCGGGCCTGGTGGTGCTTGGATGCAGCATCGATTCGGCCGACGCGCACCGGCAATTCATCCAGAAATACAGCCTGCCGTTTTCGCTGCTGCTCGAT
This sequence comes from Candidatus Binatus sp., assembly GCF_030646925.1. NCBI lineage: Bacteria > Candidatus Binatota > Binatia (SeqCode) > Binatales (SeqCode) > Binataceae (SeqCode) > Binatus (SeqCode) > Binatus sp. (SeqCode). The sequence goes on from NZ_JAUSKL010000058.1 coordinate 64,070, forward strand.
CCCGATCGCAAGATTGCGACGTCCTACGGCGCGGCGAACGGCATCCCGATTCTCGGCCTCGACCGGCGAGTGACTTACGTGATCGACGAGAATGGCAAGGTGCTGAAGGTCTATCCCAACGTCGATCCGTCAACTCACGCGATCGAAATTCTGAACGATCTCGGCGCCGCCGACGCGACCCCCATCCCGCCCGAAGCCACGCCGACCCCCTCCGCCGACTAGAATTTCGCAACCTTTCCTGCCCGCTCCGTGCCACTCTTCCGCCATCCTGAGAGCTTGTGAATTTTCTTGTGGCGAATGCTCTCACGAATCTTGTCACTCTGAGGCGAAGGCAGCTCTGCCGAAGAGTCCCGGATCTTTTCGTCTACCCGCCTCTCCCGCACAAACAATCCTGAGCGAAGGCTGCCGGAGTCGAAGGATCCCGAGTCTTCATTCGCGTTTCATTCTCCTGAACTAAAAGATGTTTCACGTGATTTGCGTCTTAACCCCAGCAAATAAGCCGTTTCTGCGGAAATCGGCCGCCAAAACCGCCACGCTCGGCTGACACGACGCCCGCGATGCGCGACAATACGCGCATGTCCAACAGCAAGGACAACAATCCGTCGCGCGGCGAACTGATTCGCCTCACCGCGCGATGCAAGGCTGCGGGTTGAGCCGGTAAGCTCGGTCCGGCGGACCTGTCCGCAGTCTTGTCGCGGCTCGAATTGCCGAGCCATCCTGATTTGCTCGTCGGCATCACGACGGGCGACGACGCCGGCGTGTTCCGTTTTTCCGACGACCTCGCGATCGTGAACACCGTCGATTTCTTCACACCCGTCGTCGATGACCCCTTCACCTACGGCCAGATTTCCGCCGCCAACGCGCTCTCCGACGTCTATGCGATGGGCGGCGTGCCGCGCACCGCGCTGAATATCGTATGCTGGCCGCAATCCGGATTGCCGCCTGAGATGCTCGCTGAAATTCTGCGCGGCGGAATCGAAAAGGCGCGCGAAGCCGGCGTGGTCGTAGTCGGCGGTCACACCGTCGCCGATGACGAAGTCAAATTCGGGATGGCGATTACCGGCGTGATCGATCCGCGCCGAATCGTGCGCAACGTCGGCGCCAAAGTCGGCGATGCGCTCATCCTCAGCAAGCCGCTCGGCACCGGCATCCTGATGACCGCCTTCAAGCGCGACAAGCTGCCCGCCGATTCGTACGATGCCGCCGTCCGCTCGATGTGCCAGCTCAATGCCGCCGCCGCGACCGCGATGCTCCGCTACGATGTTCACGCCGCCACCGATGTCACCGGCTTCGGACTGGTCGGCCACGCGATGAAGATGGCCGACGGCAGCGGCGTGACGATCGTGTTCGAGGAGTCCGACTTGCCGCTGCTGCCCGGCGTGCTCGAACTCGCGCGTGAGGGCGTGATTCCCGGCGGTGGAACACGCAATCGCGACTACTACGCGCCGAACGTGCGCATCTCGGATGAAGTCGCCGACGAAATGGCGACGATCGCATTCGACCCGCAGACCTCGGGCGGGCTGCTGATCGCACTGCCGGCAGCGCAGGCCGTCGCGCTGCTCGCGGAACTGCACGATTCGGGGCATCGCGACGCCGCGATCGTCGGACGCGTCATCGATCGCGCCGCCGCCTCGATCGAACTCGTCTGATTCGCTCGCGCCCGCGCTTCGCGCAGGCAGGAAATTTCCCGGCGTCCTGTGCTAACTTGCGTCCGAGTCATCCTCGCGGGAGGCGCCAATGGATTTTTTCGAAGTCGCAACTTCAACCCCCACCGTGCGCCGCTTTCTCGATCGCCCGATTCCGGAAGCCGACCTGATGAAGGTGCTCGAGACGGCCAACATGGCGCCGTCGGGCTCGAACGCGCAGCCGTGGGAGTTCGTCGTGGTGCGGGATATCGATGCGCGCAAGAAAATCCAAAGCCTCTACCAGGAAGTCTGGGAGCCCTACAAGGAGAGCGCGATCATCCGCGGCCGCACCACGCTTTCGCCGCGCGCCGTCAAAGCGATCGCGACCGGCGACGAATTCGCCGCGACGCTCGCGATCGTGCCGGTCCATCTGCTGGTCTTTCTCGATCGCCCCAAGATGCGCGTCGAGCGCGGCAGCGCCGACGACCTGTTCAACTTCGGCGCGACCTACGGCTCGATGTTTCCCGCAATCGAGTTGCTGATGCTATCCGCGCGCGCCCTCGGGATCGGCTCTGCGATGACCACGATGCTGAGTAGCCGCGAGCCCGAGACCAAGGCGACGTTCGGCGTGCCCGAACTGTACCAGTTGATCGCGCTAATCCCGCTCGGCTATCCCGACGGCGGCTTCAAGCGACCGTATCGAAAGCCGGTGCTGCCGCGCATCCACCACGGCCACTGGGATCGCGCATGGCCCGCCCCGGCGAATAGTAACCTCTAGTCACTCCCTGGGTGACTCGGCTAGCTTGTCGGTACGATCGCTTTGATTCACGCGAGGTAGCTGTATGGATTGGCCGCTACCGCTGTGGCAGATGCTCGGCGAGGAACTCGATCAACTTCGGCCTCCGACCGCCGATATAGTTGCTGATACCAAGCTTGATGAAAAGCAACCAGGCGCCGAAGCATCTCCCTATGAGTATCGGCCGCCCGATACTATCGACCCGACTCTGCTAAGCCGGCACCTGGAACTCCGACTACCTGAACTGCAATCGCTAATAGCAAAAACGCCAGGGACCCGCTCCTTCAACTTCGGCGAAGTAGCTGCGGCGGCCTTAGCTTCATTAGCGACGACGCAACCAGACGCTCGATTTTTGAATGGCTTGCTCAGGATGGCAGACCTTTACGCCGCATTTCCTGCACTGGCCGAATCGAGGTGGATTGCAGATCAGAAGCCCGAGCAGTTGCCGGAGGACAAAGTCATAGCGCTCAATCGATTTCTGCTCGATCGAGCTTTAGCCGGCGCGGTCCAGCCGATCGACGAAACGATGCTGTCGGGCGTGGTCGATCGATTGCACCAGAGCGAGCTTTCGGCGCTTTGCTTCTCCGGTGGTGGAATCCGCAGCGCGACCTTCTGCCTCGGCGTAGTACAGGGACTTGCTCGCAAGGGATTGCTCGATCGCTTCGACTATCTATCGACGGTGTCCGGCGGCGGATACCTGGGTAGCTGGCTTGCTGCGTGGACCTATTGGAACAAAGACGGACTGCCTGACGTCATATCTCAGCTCGCTACGGCAAAGACCGATGGCGGCGCGCCGCATTTTAAGAAAACACCGGACGGCCACGCAGAGCAACCTAAGACTGAGCCAAGCGGCACGCAGCCACCTAAGCATGAGCCCCACGATGCACAGCAATCCAGGCCGGCGCCCGGCGCCAAGCAACCAGCCAGGCCGGCAATCCTCAAGCTCGAGCCCGAACCCGATCCCGTCTTCTATCTGCGCAACTTCAGCAACTACCTGACGCCCCGCACCGGCTTGTTCTCGACCGATACCTGGACGTTGATCGGAATTTTTCTGCGCAACCTTCTATTGCATTGGTCGGTGATACTGCCGCCGCTAATTGCGATCCTGCTAATGCCGGATCTGTTGTTCGCCCTGATGCGCAATCAATGGTTGTGGGACAGCCACGAATTCCACGGCTATTCCATCAATGCCCGTTACGGATGCTTCGTGCTCGCCGTGATAACGATGGCGATAGCAGTGTTCTATGAAGGATTGGCGCGACCTAGCCACCTTGAACTCCTTAGAGAGCGCTCGCGATGGTGGCTGGCGCGGCGCGCGCAAAGCAGCTTTCTCCTATACTTCCTTGCCCCCTTGACGCTTTCGAGTTTTCTCTTCGCAACCTATCTGTTTCACGCGCCCGATAGCGGACCAGGTCCATTTATCCTTTACGGAAGCATCGCCGGAGTGCTTGGATGGTCGCTCAACGCGTTGCTGTTGGGCGCGAAGCTGTTTTCGAAGCGGATCGCTATCCTATGGAGCCTGCTGGCGGTGGCGCTTAGCGGCGTTGCGGGCGGCGCGATGCTCTACCGAGTCGTGACCTCGAATTGGCTGGTTGGCGGCAGAGAATTTCCGACGCTGTACTTCTGCCTGATGCCGCCAATCACGCTGATCGTATTCCTGCTCGCCGCTACTATCTTCATAGGACTGGTGACGCTCTTTACCAGCGATGAAGACCGCGAGTACTGGGCGCGGATGGGCGCATGGGCGCTGATCGCGACTCTAGGCTGGTCAGCATTCGGCGCAGTCTCGCTGTTCGGCCCGTTGCTGTTATTGCATCGCGTGATGATTCCCTGGTCGGTCGGTGCAGGCGTTGTAAGTAGCGCGCTCACCACTTACCTTGGCTGGAGTTCGAAGACTGGCGCGCGGACCGAAGCCCGGGCCGGGACTTCATCTTCATCGCTGTTGCAGCGCAGTCTGCCCATACTGGGCGCAATCGCAATCGCGTTGATTCTTTGCGCCTTGTCGCTCGCGGGATTGTGGCTGGTGCAGCATCTGTCGAGCGCGGTCATCGAGGACATTCAGCCGTGGATCAATAAGAAGTTCCCTGGCGATGCCTTTTCGCAATGGAAGGCTATCGCAATTCCAGACCTTAGCTGGAGTCTCAGGTACGGCGCATTCTCCGGCCTGGTCGTGCTAGCCACGCTTCTGCTAACAGCTCTCTTCGGCTTCGCGACGTCGCTGTTTATCGACGTGAATAAGTACTCGCTGCACGCGATGTATCGTAATCGGCTTATCCGCGCCTACCTCGGCGCCTCGCGCGAGAAGGGCGAGCGCCAGCCCAATCCGTTTACCGGCTTCGATCCCAGAGACAATCTCGCGATGTGCCAGTTGTGGCAAAAATCACCGCGCAAGCTGATGCCGGTGATCAATATCGCGCTCAACCTGGTCGCGCCGATCTCTGACAAGCTCGCATGGCAGGAGCGCAAGGCCGAAAGTTTCACCGTGACTCCGCTTCACGTTGGAAGTTTCCGCAGCGGATATCGCCGCGCAAACGATTATGCGAGCAAGAATATCCTGTGGTTCCAGGATCCCAAGCCATCCGACCCCAAACTACCGCTCACGCTCGGCACCGCCACTGCGATTTCGGGCGCCGCGGTGAGTCCGAACATGGGCTACAACTCGTCGCCCATCGTCACGATGCTGCTTTCAATTTTCAATGTGCGGCTCGGATGGTGGCTCGGCAATCCGGGCGGCGCCGGCAACGAGACCTACATGCGCGCGCAACCGGGATTCGGCGTGAAGTATTTCGCTGACGAAGCGCTCGGCCGCACCAGCGCCGAGCGGCCATTTGTGCATCTCTCGGACGGCGGTCATTTCGAAAATCTCGGTCTATACGAGATGGTGCTGCGGCGATGCCATACGATCGTGGTGATCGATGCTGACCAGGATTTGCGCACCACATTCGAAAATCTCGGCAACGCGATCCGAAAAGTGCGCATCGATCTAGGTATCCCGATCGATTTTCCCAGCTTTCCGAACTTTGCCAAGCACAACGCGGGCGGTATCCAGACCGAGTACTGCGCCGTGGGAACGATCAAGTACAACCACGTGGATCCGGGATCTCCCGACGGCCGTTTGATTTACGTCAAGCCCACGATCATCGGCAACGAACCCGCCGACGTGCTGAACTACGAGCGGCGATGCGGCGAGTTCCCGCACGAATCGACCGCCGATCAGTGGTTCAGCGAATCACAGTTCGAGAGTTATCGCGCGCTCGGGATGCATGAGATCGAAACGATCGCCGGCGGCATGGTCGCAGAGAAGCCGGCGTCCGATCCGTATGCACAAGCGAGCGGGATTCTCAAAAACCTGCCGGCGCCGATCGCCTAGTTTCGACCGTCATGCCCCGATGAGCTCCAGGTTCGGCTCCGCCGCGCCTTCCACCGCCTTCAGCGAGATCGCGGAGTCGAAAGTGGCCAAGCGGCCCCGGTTCGATACCGAAAGGGCGAGCAGATAGACGTCGGTAAGTTGGCGATGCCCCTGAACGTGCTTCCAGCGGAACCGCCGTGCGTCGCGGATGCTGATCGAATCGGGCCAGAACACATGCTCGCGAGCCGAACAGAAAGTGCGCAATCGCGAGGTCGCATCTTCCGCCGTGGTGCGCCGGCCAGGATAGGCCGGATTGGACAACACGCGGACCATCGCGTTCTCGGTAAGCGCGCAAGTCGCCCATCCGTGGCGGTGATTGCTCTCGAACTAGGCGTGAGCCGCCTCGTGATGCAGGTGGGCAGGATCAAACAGCGCGACCAGCACGTTCACGTCGAGCAGTGCCATCATGCGCGGCCTAAGGTTCGTCGCGGAGCCGATTCACGATTTCCGGCGTGACGAGCCGCGCTCCTCGTCGCTCCGGCAGCAGCGGCACGCCGTTGCGCTTTCGCAGAGAGCGTACGCGAGGCGCCAGTGCGCTGCGGGCCAGCTCGGAAAGAACGCGCCCGGTGGTAGTCTCACGCCGAGCCGCGAGCTCCTTGGCGCTCTCCAAAACGTCTTCGTCGATATCCAGCGTCGTTCGCACGTGGCGATCATCACGCATCAAGCATCAGATGTCAAAGACCATACTCGTCGCCGGCGCCGATCGCATAGTTTCGGATGCGGCAGACTCAACTCCGCGATGTGACGTGCGCTGCGCGCGCCGCCGCCACCGCCGATTGCACCCCTTATTTGCCGGAATCCTGCCTCGCCGCTAGCCCTTATTCACGTTCGAGGCTTGCAACCCCTTGGGCCCCTGCGCGACTTCGAACTCGACGCGCTCGCCTTGCTCGAGCGAGCGAAACCCTGCTCCGTCGATAGCGCTGTAATGGACGAACACTTCCTGCCCGTCTTCCATCGTGATGAAGCCGTAGCCTTTCTTCGGGCTAAACCACTTGACCGTGCCGTTAGCCATTTCCCCCGTACCTCCTGAAGGGAAACGCCGGAGCGATGCCAGGTGCGCTCCGGCGTGCGTGCCGCTTCCCCAAGCGGCGCGTACGGGCGCGCATATAGCACAACCGAAGTCAGCTTACAAAACAGGCCAATGAGGGTTAAAACTGGTGGAAACGCAAAAATGCTAACGAGTCTAATCGTGACGCCAAAGAATCGGGCGCGCATGCATATGGCAATGATCGGGAATCTGACGCATCACGCCGTCGATGATGAACTTGTCGGCGCCGTACTTCGCGCGCGCGATGAGCGACAACGCCTCGACCATGAACGCGAGTTCTTCATCCGTCGGCGCGGCGCGGTGATCGCCGAGCACCGCCATCGGCGTGTCGCATGAATCGCAATCGAGGATGGTAAAACTGAACGGATGGACGAAAGAGGCGTAGCGCTGCGTGTAGTCTCGCAGCTCGCACAGTTCACATTTCGGCATTGAGTTTAGTCTTGCGGGCGTCGCGGGCGACGTCGAGCGGCGAGAGTTTTTATCCCGACGCGTCGCGCACGTTCATCGCGATGCGCCGGGATGCTCGATTCTGGCTATTTCGCAGGCGACGGCGCGGACTGCGGAGCCCGCGGTATCGTATTCTTGGTCGCCGCACTTATCGACGAAGTGCTTGCCTTGGCAGCTTGCTTCGCGTGCTTCTTGCAGCGATAGACGCTGGAGGTCGAGATGCTGAGATCCTTGGCGACTTCCTTGGCGTGTTTGCCGCTGCCCAGTTCCTTCATCACGGCGTCGCAATCGACTTTGCCGGCCGCATACGCAGACGGCGCACTCGCCGCGAAAAGTAATGTCGCCCCGAGCATCGCCGAGGCCGCCGCAATCGCAAACTTCTTCATCTTCTGTCCCCTGTTAGGTTAATCCAACATTTCCAAGCGGCATGAGTATTTCAAATTTGCGGCCTTGCCAAAAGAGGCCTTTGTTACTTCGTCGTGGCGAAGCCCGGGAACGACGGCTGGCGCTTTTCCTGGAGGGCCTTGACGCCCTCGGCCAGATCGGGGCTGAAGAAGCCCATCATCTCGAGCGCGAGCGACGCGTCGAACGCCGGTCCCGCCGCGCGCAGCCAGTTGTTGAGCGAGCGCTTGGTGAATCGCAGCGCCTGCTGCGGACCGCGCGCCAGCTTGCGCGCGACCTCCATCGCCTTGTCCATCAACTTGTCGGCCGGCACGCACAGACTGACGAGACCGATCCGCTCCGCCTCCTTGCCGTCGATAAAATCCGCGGTCATCAGGTAGTACTTGGCTTTCGCCATCCCGCACAAAAGCGGCCAGATGATCACCGCGTGATCGCCTGCCGCGACGCCGAGGCGCAAATGGCCGTCGGTGATGCGCATCGATTCCGACGCGATACTAATGTCGGCCATAAACGCGACCGCGAGTCCCGCGCCGACTGCGACGCCATTGATCGCCGTGATGATCGGCTTGTCGAGATTGATCATGTTGTAAACGATGTCGCCCGCTTCCTTCCACGCTTTCGCGATATTGCCGGCGTTAGCGGTCATGTCCTCGATCATCGCGAGGTCGCCGCCGGCGGAAAACGCGCGCCCTGCGCCAGTCACGACCACCACGTTGGTCTCGGCGTCGTCGGCGATATCGAGCCACACGCGGCTGAGCTCCCAGTGCAGGCGATTATTGGTGGCGTTCAAAACGTCGGGACGATTGATCGTGATGAGCAGAATCCCGTCGTCTTTGCGCTCGAACAGAAGATGCTGATACTCGCTGTATTTCACTCAATTCACCGTACTGATTTAGTCGTCGCGATCAACTTTGCGATCAGCTTCGATAGATGTCCATGATCTTGCCGAGCAGCTCGATCGCGGCCGGCTTGGGCCGCTGGAAGCTGTTGCGCCCGATGATCGATCCGAAACCGCCGCCTGCGTGAATCTGGCGGATGTCATTGATCAGTTGCTCGTCGCTTTCCTTCGGGCCGCCGGAGAAAATCACGATCCGGCGACCGTCGAAGGCGGACTGGATCACGTGCTTGATGCGCGCGGAGAGCGGCTCGAGCGTTACCTTGTTGGATTCATAGGCCTTCTTGGCCTCGGGCTGCTCGATAAAGGCAGTCGGCGGCTTTACCTTTATGATATTCGCGCCGAGTTGCGCGGCGATCTGCGCGGCGTACGCGACCACATCGATCGCCGTCTCGCCCTGCTTGCTGATCGAGGAGCCGCGCGGATAGGACCACATCACTAGCGCGAGGCCGTGGGCCTTGGCTTCTGCGCCAATTTCCCGCGCCTCCTGGTACATCGTCTTCGCCGCCGACGAGCCGGGGTAAATCGTGAGTCCGACGGCGGCGCATCCGAGCCGGAGCGCGTCCTTAACGCTCGCGGTGACCGCGGGCGCGGGATCTTTCTCGTCGTTCAGCACGTCGTGATTGTTGAGCTTCAGGATGAGCGGAATCTCGCCGGCGTATTCGGGCGCGCCCGCTTCGAGGAAGCCGAGCGGCGCCGCGTAGGCGTTGCATCCGGCATCGATCGCGAGCTGGAAGTGATAACGCGGATCGTAGGCCGGCGGATTGACGGCGAAGCTGCGTGCGGGGCCGTGCTCGAAGCCCTGGTCCACCGGCAGGATAACGAACTTGCCGGTGCCGGCGAGCTTGCCGTGATTGAGCATCCGCGCGAGATTGCTGCGCACGCCGGCATTTTCGGAATCGTAGTAGGAAAGAATTTCGCGAACTCGTTTAGTCATTGGTCTCCAACCCCCACAAAAATTTCCCTGGACTTCCTATATCACAGCATCGCCGCCGCGCGATGGGCCGCGCCGATCAGCCCGGCCGCGGGATTCAGCGCGACTCGCACTTCCATCCGCTTCAGTATCTCGTTCAGCCTGCCCTTCGACAGGAATGCTTTCACGAACGCGCCCCCCGTCAGCATCGGCAAAATCTTTGGCGCGATTCCTCCGCCGAGAAAGACGCCGCCGAATGCGAGCACCTTCAGCGCGAGGTTCGCCGCCTCAGCCCCGTAAATATCGCAAAACATCTCGAGTGCGTGAACGCAAACGGGGTCGGATTTTTTGAGCGCCGCATCGCTCACCGCCGCCGCATGATCGCCGGTCGCGATTTGATCCGTAAGCCACGCGGGCTCCGCGATGCGGCTGCGATCGCGCAGGAAGCGGTAGATATTCGCGATTCCCGGTCCCGAGAGCACGCGCTCATAGCTTACGTGGCCGAACTGCTTTTCGAGATGGCGCAGCAACTCGATCTGTTCTTCGCCGCGCGGCGCGAAGTCGACGTGGCCGCCCTCCGATGCGACCGCGTAGTAGCTGCCGTTTTCATACACCAGTGCCGATTCGCCGAGACCGGTACCGGCCGCGAGCACTGCGATGTTGCCATGCGCGGGCGGATTCTCCGCCGGATGCAGCACCGCGACTTCCGTGCTCGTCAGATACATCACGCCGTACGCCGTCGCCGCGAGATCGTTGATCAGGCGGACCGGCGTGCCGCCGAGTGCCGCAGATAATTTTGCTTGCGAAAGGACCCACGGGACGTTGGTCGCTTGCGCGACGCCGTCGATGATCGGGCCGGGCACGCCGAGGCAGGCCGCATCGACTTTGACGCCATCGGAGAGGAAATCGACGCAGGTATCTTCCAGAGTTTTGAACTGCAACGTCGAGTAGCGATGCTGGCACACGAGTTGAAGCGCGCGCCCAGCGGCGACCTGGTAGAGCCCAAGCTCGGTCTTGGTCCCACCCACGTCGCCGGCCAGAATCAGACCAGCCATCGCCAACCTCGCCGCGCGTTAGCCTTCGGCTTTGAACTCCTCGGCCAGTGCAACTTCCTCCGCGCTGCCGATATAGACCGGTAATCGATCGTGAATCGCCGACGGCGTGACCTCGAGGATGCGGCCCTTGCCGGTCGAGCCGCGACCGCCCGCCTGCTCCGCGATCATCGAGAGCGGCGCGGTTTCGTACATCAGGCGGAGCTTGCCTTTGGACTTGCCGCCCTCGGAGACTTCGCCGGGATAGAGATAGATGCCGCCTTCGAGCAGCAGGCGATGGAAATCCGCGGCGAACGCGCCGCAGTACCTGAGCGAATAGCTCGAGCGTTTGTCCTTGCGGCTGGTGATATGGGCGAGGAACTTGCGCGCGCCCTCGTGCCATTTGCCGGCGTTGCCCTGGTTCACCGCATAGACGCTGCCGTGCGGAGGCGTCCTGACGTTCTCTTTCCAGAGCAGGAACTCACCGAGGCTCCGGTCGAGCGTGAAGATATCGACGCCCGCGCCAGCCGTATAAACCAGTTGCGTGCTCGGGCCATACACGATGTACCCGGCGACGACCTGCTGGCCGCCCGGCGCGAGCAGATCTTCGATTCCGCTGCCGTGCTTTGCGGCGCGCTTGCGCACGGCGAAGATCGTGCCGAGCGAGCCGTTGGTGTCGATATTCGAGCTTCCGTCGATCGGATCGTAGAGCACGCAGTAACTGCTATCGCGGCAGTTGTCGGCGTAGTGATGCGGCTGCTCCATCTCCTCGGAGATCAGGCTGCAGACCGGGTAACCGTGCTCGAACGCGTCGAGGAAAACCTGGTTGCCCCATTGGTCGAGTTTTTTGACCTGCTCGCCCTGCACGTTGGTATCGCCGGTGTAGCCGAGTTCCCCCCCGAGCGACGCGACGGTCAGTTCGCGCGCGATGCGCTTACCGGCAAATCCGATCCGCTCCATGATCAGCGCGAGGTCGCCGACCGGAATCGCGGCCGATTTCTTCGACATGACATGGCGTGTCAATGTGATTGGCGGAGTGCTCATCTGATGAATCCTCTTCAGAACCCATTACACTCCCTTAGAGCGTTCGCCAAGTGCGTCCGTCCGCCGCGATCATAAGCGCCGCTTCGAGCGGTCCCCACGAGCCGGCGGCGTAGATCGGCGGGTCGATCGGCGATTCGCCCCACGCGTCGAGGATCGGCTGCACGAACTTCCACGCCTCCTCGACCGTGTCGCGCCGCATGAAGAGCGTCTGGTCGCCGATAATCACGTCGTTGAGCAGCGTCTCGTAGGCCTCCGGCGTCGAAGTGACGTAATGGAAATCGACTTTGACCTGCTGCAATCGAGTCTGCGAACCGGGAACCTTCGACATGATGTACAAATCGAGGCCCTCGTCGGGCTGAATCCTGATCGTCAGCATGTTGGGCGCCAGCGGCGCGCGCGGATTCGCGTTGTAGAGAATCCTCGGCACGCTCTTGAAGTAAATCGCAATCTCACTCGCGCGCTTGGGCAAGCGCTTGCCGGTGCGGAGATAGAAGGGCACGCCGGCCCATCGCCAGTTGTCGATCCAGCATCGGAGCGCCGCGAAAGTTTCGATTTTCGAGTCGGGCGCGATCGCCTCCTCGTCGCGATACGCCTTGGCCGGCACGCCGCCGATCAACCCCTCGGCGTACTGGCCGCGCACCACCCATTTGTCGAGGTCCTCGTCACCGAGCGGGCGCAGCGAGCGCAGCACGTCGAGCTTGGCGTCACGCACCGATTCTGCGCCGGTGGTATTCGGCGGCTCGGTCGCGATCATGCAGAGCGTCTGCAGCAGATGACTCTGCACCATGTCGCGCAGGGCGCCTGCGTGATCGTAGTACGACGCGCGGGTGCCGACGCCTTCCGCCTCGGCGACGGTGATCTGGACGTGATCGATAAAGCGCGAGGTCCAGATCGGCTCGAAGATCGAGTTGGCGAAGCGCAGCACCATCAGGTTTTCCACGGTCTCCTTGCCGAGATAATGATCGATTCGGAAAATCTGGCGCTCGTCGAAATGCCGCGCCAATTGCCCGTTGATTTCGGACGCGCTGTCGAAATCGGAGCCGATCGGCTTCTCGACCACGACCCGCGTGTACGGAAGCCCGGCTGCGGGCGGCTTGATCAATCCGGCCGCGGTCAATCCCGCCGAACAGGTGTCGATGAAAGCCGGCGGAATCGCGAAATAGAAAACGCGATTGCCCGCCGTTTTGCATTCCTCGTCGAGCGCCTCGAGTCGTTCGCGCAGGTTCTGGTAGGAGGCGGCGGCGGTGAAAGTGCCGCGGCAGAAATGGAGGCGCGGCGCGAACTTGGCCCATTGCTCCTCGGCGATTGCGCGGCGCGAGAACTTCTCGATTCCGGCGCGCGCGAACTCGCGATACTGCTGGTCGCCCAGATCCTCCATCGAGAAGCCCAGAATCGCGAACCGTTCCGGCAAGTCGTCGTCGATCGAGAGATTGTAGAGCGCGGGTATCAGCTTGCGATGGCTCAAATCACCGGCGCCGCCGAATATCACCACGATACAAGGATCGTAATGATGCTTGTCCCTGGAATTAGGATGATTGAGATCGAGCTTCGCGCCGCTCACCGCCATGCTACCAAACTATGCGAACATCCAAGTTGTTCAAAGAGAAGGCAAACCGAGGTGGTGGCAGGTTCCCTGTGAAATCTTCCGGTGACGTTCGAATTCAGAATTAAGAATTGCCCACAGTGCGCCACCCACCGTCGATTGTATGCGGGCCCAGCGGCGTGCTTTATCGATTTGAAATGTGGACAGTTTGTTACCATGCACACGCAATTGTGAATCCAGTCAGGTCTCCGTAACCTCTGAGACGTTGTCAAATCGGTGGTTTTTCACTAGTTTTCCAACATACGCGAACAAGGCGAACGCAGTCGGCTGGGAGATCGTGCAATGACGTTCAAGAAAGGCGACATGGTCAAGATTAAATGCGAAGCACAGCCGGGTCCATTCGACGAGGCGGCCGTCACGATCGGCTTCGAGCCCGGCGTCGTCCTTTCCGGTTTTGTTAAGCAATCCTCGGTCGAGAAACGTGGCGATGAAGCCTTTGTCATAGGCAAAATCGTTAGAATCGACGGCGGTATCATCGAGGTCCAACTTCCGGGCTCGTTCTTTACTAGCGCCCGCGGTGTGGCGTCTCTGCCGCGTGCCTGGGCCGAGTCAAACGTGGTGCATGTGTAGGCGCGAACCGAGACCGTTTGCCAAATGGTTCAATCCCAACCGGCACTCCGCAAGGCGGTAGCTGCCAAAAGAATCAGGTTTGACCCGCCGCTTGAAGAAGATCAGTGGGGAGAGGCTTCCGTAGATCTTCGGCTGGGCTTCAGCTTCACGATCCTACAGCCGATAAAAGGCGTCAAAGTTTCGGTCGCGCGCGGTCTCGAAGAACTTGGTCGTTTGGGCTTCTGGAAAACGATCACGCTTGAGGAGAAGAACGAGATGGGCCAACTCAACTCTTTTCTTCTCAAGCCTCATCAGCTCGTGCTGGCGATGACCCATGAGAGCGTGAGCATTCCGCTGGATCTTATCGGGTTGATCGAAGGTCGCACTGCTTATGCGCGTGTCGGTCTTAGCATGCATCAAACCGCACCATGGATTCAGCCGGGATGGAGTGGACCAATCGTTCTGGAAATCATGAATAGCGGTGAACTCGACATCGAACTGACTCCTCTTATCGACCGTCCTTGTCAGTTGTCGTTCTTGAAACTCGACAGGAAACTCCCCAGAAGCCTCGGCTACGGAGCGCGGGCTGGCGATGTGTATCAAGGGCAGAAGCATCCGTTCAGAGTAGGCAAGAAAAAGAACTGATCTCTTCAGAAAAATTGCTAACGCTCCAGTTCAATGAGGGTGGATGTCGTCCTCGAGCATCAGGTCGCGCAGATCGGAACGGCGGAAGATTCCTGCCACCGCGCGCGTCAGCGCGACCGAGAGCACCTGCCCCGGTTCGTCGTAAATCCCGGCTTCGTCCTCAGCGCCAAGTCCGAACGAGCCGACCGGCGGATCGTAGTAGGTGTCGGCGGCGGTTCCCGCCCAGAACGGCACGCTGAACGGCGGCTTGTAGATTTCGACGTCGAGCACGAAGTCGGCGGTCGTGCGCCAGACCGGACCGTAGCGGCCGTCGGCGCGCCGATTCTTCTTCACCCAGCATTCGCGGATCCTGCCGAGCACGACGTATTCCTGCGGTAGTTTTTTGCCCGCCCGATACGCCGCGTCGCTCGATTTCACCGCGCTCATGCCCGCTTCCTCGGCCGCGCGCGCGATTGCCAACTGCACGATCGGTCCCAGCGGCGCGCTGTACAGGCGCTGCGAGAGCACCCCGTCCTTGCCGATCGAGACGCCGATTTGTGGGTTGCCGTCGAGCGGCGCGGAGCCGCCTTCGGTGTCATCCGCCTTCTTGCGCTCGTCGGTCGGCACCAGCACCAGGATCGATCGATGCGGATAGCTGTTCTGATAGCCCTTGACCTGGAATGGATAGTACTCGAGCGTCTGGACCGAGGTGGGCGCCGGAGGAGGCGCGCCTCCAAGCGTGGCGCATCCCGCGAGCATCGAGAGGAACGCCGCCAGCAGCGCGATTCGGCCTCTCTCCCAAAGCCGCACCACTACTCCTTTATCGAGCCGCTACCTGCGACCGTTCGCGGAAGAGAAACAGCGTGCCGCCGATTTCGAGCCGGTCGCCGCTTTTCAATGCGACCCGGCCCGCGATCGGCTGGCTGTTGACGAAGATCTGGCCGCCGCTGGTCGAATTGATCACGAAGTTTTTGCCTTCGCGGCGGATTATCGCGTGACGCCCCAGCACGGCTTGGTCGCCGAAGAGCCCGATATCGCTCTCCTCGGCGCGGCCGATAATTGTCACCGGCTTGCTGAGCGGATACTCGCGGCCCTCGCGTGCGTTACGGCTCTGGCTGCGGACGACCATCAGCCATCCGCGTTTGAGCAATTCGCCGACCAGGCCGATGAAAAATCCGATCAGCGCGCCCAGGACGATGATCGCTATCGCGCGGCCGAACGCCTGTGGAAACGTGCTGGTCAGGGTGTGATAGACAAAGCCGCCCAGCGCACCGCCGAGCAGGCCGCCGATCGCGCCGTTGCGCCTGCGCGCGGCCGATCCGAACGCGGAGCCGACGCCGAGTCCGACCGCGATTCCTAACACCGACCATCCGAGGATTCGTCCGACAAATCCACCCCGGATCAGGTAATCGAAGGCTAACTCGCCGACAAACAGTCCGAGCGCTCCGCCCAGCGCGCCAATTATTCCACCCACAACGAAGCGGCGAATACCTTGTCGCCACTGGCCGACGCTCAAAGTCTCGATCGAGGCCAGAAAAGCGCTGATTAAAGCGCCGATCAAAGCCCCGAACAGGACGCCGCGGACGTAAACGGAATGAATTCCAAGGATCGGCTCGGAGACGCCCCACGCGGCGAACCCGCCGAGGCCGCCCGCCGCCGCATAGAAGAGCAATTTCTCGCTGGAGACATTACTGGCCATGATGCACTGACAGCATTGCGCGTGCCTGAAGCGGGTTCAAGCTCAAATCGGAAGCGCGGGAAATATGACGCAACAATCGATCAAATCGGTGCGTCGCGATCAGTTCGCCTGCGCGGTCCAAGTGCCGCGCTCGCCCGACGGCGTCGATTCGAAGGTGCCGCTCAGTTCGTCGCTGCGGCGCTGTCCTTCGAAGTAGTACGTCTCGGTGCCATACGGAACCTGGAACTGCAGATGACTGCCGCGGACGAAGCCCTCGATCGGCGTGAGTCCGTAGCCTGACGACTTGATCACCATCTCGCCGTGCAGGAAGCCATTGGGCTGCGGGCGAAGTCTAAGTTCGAGCGCGGGACTGCCGCCGCGCCGGAGTCCCGAGATCGTGCCGGTCGCGAGCGTCGGCCCGAGCATGCTCGACGATCCCGATCCAGAGCTCGACGATCCTGAAGATGAACTGCCGCCGGTGCTCCGTCCGATCGCGCCGCCGCTGCCCGGATACGACGCGTACGGACCGCCCGCATCGGCCACCACGCGGAATTTTTTCTCGCTGAAATATTGTCCGTTCAAGTAAAAATTGACGGTGTAGGTGCCCGGCAGGAACGCTCCCCCGCGCGAGTTGCCGACGCGTCCGCTGAAGGTGACCGTCTTCATGCTCGGCGATACCGGCTGGAAGTCATTCACGCTGCCGAGCGTGCGTCCGTCCGCGCCGATATAGGCCGCATCGACGCGGTACTGATTCGCTTCGAGCTTGTAAAGCCGATTGTCGAACGTCGCCTGCCATCCGACGAACAGCACTTTCGACGCGTCGAACTCGGTGGTCGCGCCCGAGATCGCAGTGCCGGTCTTGGTGGTGTTGAGGAACTCGATATTGCGGAGTTCGAGCGGCTTGAGGCGGCGCTGCTCGATCATCGCGAGCTTGCGCGATTCGTCCACGCGGCGTTTTTCTTCGGCTTTCGCCGCTGCCGCCACTGCCGCCTCGGCCGCTGCCGCGGCAGTCTTCGCGCTGGTATCCTGGCTCACGATAAAGGCCTGCTGCGCGAGCAAGCGATCGTCCGAATAGAGCGCGACCTTGTAGTTGCCCGGCGGCTTCTCGGTCATGGTGGGCATCAGCGCGACGCCGCTGAAGTCGGCGATCGTTTGCGACGGGCCGACAAACTGCTGCGCGCCGCTGGACGCAATCTGCAAGCCCGCCGGATCGAAGAACCTCGCCTCGACCTTCTGCTCGCTGCCGTCCAGCCCCGCGAGCAAATTCTTGAAGCTCGCGGTCCACTTGAGATAGCGCGCGTTGGTCAGTTCCGTATCCTTGAAGGTCGATTGCGGCGGCGCGACGACCGTGCCCTCGCGCGTCGAGAGCGCCAGCGTCATCTGCTGGAACTCGAGCGGATTCTCCCGCGCCCGCGAAACCAGTTGCTCGTGCTTCCACGGCAGCGAATCGATCAGCGGCTTGACGCCGAGCCGAATCTGCAGCTCGGTACTCGAGTAGAGATAAGTCGCGCCGAATGCGCCGCCGCCGAGCACGATCAAAAACACCATCAATCCGATCGTGCGGCGGAGCGCGCTCCTGGGCTTGCGATGCACGATCGGCAGATCGTCATAGCGGCGGTCGTCGAAGTCGGGCTCCGGCGGCAGCGTCAATCCACCCGTACCATCTGTGGAACTGACGCCGCGCGCACCGGTATGTGACAGTCCGCGCCCGTAGAGCATCATGTCGCGGAATTCCTGAATCGACGACGGCCGTCCGTTCATCTCGTAGGCGAGCGCAGCGTCGATCGCGCCGGCGAGATTGCTCGATACGGCCGGGCGCAGATCGCGCACCGGCGGGAAGCTGAACGGCGGATACTTCTCGGGATCGCGCCCAGTCAGCACGTAATGCAGCGTCGCGCCGAGCGAGTAGATGTCGCTGCGCGGATCGACCTGTCCCTGGTATTGCTCCGGCGGCGCGAAGCCGAGCGTGCCGATCATCGTGCCCTTGCGCGCCGCCTTGAACAGCCGCGCAATTCCGAAATCGACCAGCACCACGCGCCCGTTCGGATTCAGCATCACGTTGGACGGCTTCATGTCGCGGTAGATAATCGGCGGCTGCAGCCCGTGCAGATACGCCAGCACGTCGGATAGCTGGCGCGCGACATCGATCACCAGGCCCTCGGGCAGCGGCTCGCCGCGCGCGGCGAGTTCCTCTTCGAGGTTGCGGCCCTCGACGTACTCCATCACCAGGTAGTGGCGATTCTGAATCTCGAACCGATCCGTAATCGCCGGGATCGCCTGATGCTTCAATTGCGCGAGCGTGTCGGCCTCGCGCGCAAAATATTCGTTGGCCTCGATCCGCTGCTGCGGATCGATGAAATGATCGACCATCTCCTTGATCGCGCAGGGGCGATTCGCAAGGCGCTGATCGCGCGCGAGATACACCACGCCCATCCCGCCGCCGCCGAGCAGCTTTGCGATCGCATAGCGGCCCTGCAACACGGTGCCGGACTCGAGCGGACCGGCCAGCGGCTGGGAGGGTGATTTGGGATCGTTCGGCATTGTGACGATGAAAAAAGTCGGCGGCGAATCAGGTCATTCGCAACTAACCAGCAAATACAACCACCACTGTGATGTTATCGGTTCCTCCGCCCGTGTTGGCTGCGACGATCAATTCGCGCGCCGCGTCGAACGGGTCGCGATGACGCGCGAGAATTTCCTGAATCTGATGGTCCTCGACGTGCGCCGTCAAGCCGTCGCTGCAGAGCATCAGCTTGTCACCGCGCTTCAGCTTTAGCGAGAGCGATTCTGCGCCCGCGGGCCCGCTCTGGCGCGCGCCGAGCGAGCGCGTGATCACGTTTTTGTGCTCGTGGGTGCGCGCCTCGTCGGCGGTGATCTGGCCGATCTCGACCAATCGCTGCACCAGCGAATGGTCGCGCGTCACCTGCCTGAGCGCAGGTCCGTCCATCACGTAGGCGCGGCTGTCCCCGACCCACGCGATCGCGGCGTCGGGTAGCGCGATCAACGCGCAAACGCCAGTGGATCCCATACCGCGAGATTCCGGGCGACTCGCAACATATTCGATAATCCTGGTATTTGCTTCCTCGAGCGCTCCCGCGAGCAATGCCGGCGCCTCGCCTTCCTTTGCGCTACTGCTCAGCCGGCTTTCAACATAGTCGCGGATCGTTTTTACGGCAATTGCCGACGCCATTTCACCGGCCTCTGCGCCGCCCATCCCGTCCGCGACGACGTAGAGGTAGCTCGCGTCCGGCTCGATCATCGATTCGCGCGAATACTCGACCGCCAGCACCGAATCTTCATTGTGCTCGCGCACTCGCCCGACGTCGGTCATCGCAGCGGCGCGCAGCCGAATCGGGCCGCCGGCCTGGATCAACTCGGCCTTGAATTCGTCGATATTCGCGAAACGGTCGGCGGGACTGAATGCAATCGCGCGGCGGACCGCCTGCTCGAGGCGCGGCGCCACGACGTGCGGCGGATAGAATCGCACCGGGCCGCCCTCTTCGCGCCAGCTCTCGCTCGGGATTCGCTCGCCCGTCAGCCACGTGTAGATCAGCGCGCCCGCCGAAAACACGTCGGCCCGCTTGTCGGCCTTCTTGCCGCGATAAATCTCAGGCGCGGTGTAGCCGTCGTTGAAGATCGGCTCGCTTTGCAACTCGTTGTCGTTGGTCACATAGTCGAGTCCCGTGAGCATCGGGCGTCCGTTGCCGCCGAGCGCGACCGATTCGGGGCAGATGTCATTCACGCGGAGGCCGCGGCGATGCATAAATCCGATCGCCTGGCATAGCTGCACGCCGTATGCGATCGCGTCGGCCTCGCTGAGCGGGGGTGCGCCTTTCACCGACGCTCGAATCGGCTTCAATTGCTGATCAGGATAAACCAGGTAGGCGCGATCGCCTTCGACGAATCCGTCGGACGCGCGCAGATACGCCGGATGCGTGATCGTCTGTGACAGGGCGAGCACGCGGCCGAAGACCTCGCCGAGATCATCCGATCCTTGCGGCGGCGGCTCCTCGTGTTGCGCTTCGACTGCGGTCTCGGCAGGAATTTCGGCCGTGGCCGCCGCTACATTCGCGCCATTGGAACTGGCGGAAGCTCCGTCGGCGCTTTGAGACTCCGGCTCATCGGCATTCTGGAAGTCGGCGGCGCTGGCGGACTCGGTGGCGACGATCGTCGGATGTTCCGGCGCTGCATTCGGCTCTTCGAGGATCTCAACCGCCTGATGGGACTCTGATTCCTGCGGCGCGGCCGTCTCGGCAATCGGAGCAACGTCCGCAATGGTCGCGGATGGCGTCGCCGATCCATTCGGCTGCGGCGCCAGCGGCCTGAGTTCGGCGGTCTTGGCGCGCGGGCCGTTCGGATCTTCTGGAGCGGGCGGCGGCGGAGCAAGCGTCGCCTCAGGCTGCGGATTCTCGGCTTCGGCCTCCGCCGGTTCGGGTCCGAACCGCTCTCGCAACACGATCGTCTCGACCGCGCCGCCGAGCTCGCGCCTTGCGCGGTAGCGATTCTCGATCGAAGTCTGTCCGGTCAGCTCGACGATCTCGATTCCCGCCTTCAACCTCGCACCCGCGAGCATCGGCGCGGGACGCGTCCGCGGTGGCGGCGCGCTCGATGCGCCCGCAAGGCCCTGTCCGCAACGATCGCAAAATTTGGCGTCGTCCGGCGCCGCTTGCCCGCATTCAGGACAGGTGATCATGCCCCGCTACCCTCGTCGAAATTGCAGTATAGCACTACCGAACACCACCTGATCGCGATCGTTCAATTTGTACAGTTGGTCGCGTCCCAGCCGGCCGCGCCCGGCGATATAAGTGCCGTTCAGGCTGCCAAGATCGCGGATGAAAAAATCGGCGCCGCGCTGAACTATCTCGGCGTGGCGGCGCGACACGCGCTCCGCTCCGCGTGCAAGCCGCTTCAGATCGATATCGAGCTCGTCCGACGGCTGTTGCGACCGCCCGATAACCGCTCGCGTGCCGAAAATGCCAAATTCCACGTCTTCGCCGCGCGCGATCAATCTGGCGGCCGCTTTTGCCGCGACCGCGCCATTGGCGGCGGCCTTCACTGGTACTACGCCCGGCGATTTCGCCGGTTGCGGCGACGGCGCGCGCACGGGATTCGACTGCGAACTCCGCGGCCCGCTCGAAGCTCGCGGCGCAGGTCGCGACGCGCCGCTCGAGGGCGTCGCCGGGTGCGGCTTCAAGTCCTGGGTCTTGGCGGTGGGAGACGTCGCCGGCGCCGAATTCTGATTCGTCAGCGAGCTTAGTCCCCGCTCAATCAAACTCCGCGCGCGCTCTGTCAGTTCGAGCGCACGCCTGAGCGGCGGTATCGCGGCTTTCGCCGCACTCCCAGGTTCCACGGATGGTACTGCGATCGGCTCGCTCAGCACGATCGTCGGCGCATTCGAGGCCGGTGACGCAGGACGCGGACGCCACGGCGCTGGCGATTGAATCGGCGCGGATCGCGGCCGCGGAGCGGGCGTCGGCGCTCGCGACGGCGGCGAGTAGCTTTGCGGCGCAGGCGCATTCCTTTTCAGATCGGCGGTCGGCGACGTGCTGATCGCCGACGGTGTGTACGACGCCGCCGTGCTCGAACCGGAAGTGATATTTTCGCGCGGCGGCTCAGGCAGCGCCCGCAGCATCGCCTTGGCCGACGCCGGCCGCTTGGTCACGTCCTTCTCGAGCGCGTTCATCACCACTTCGGCCGTCTGATGCGATATTTCCGGCGCGAGGCTCCGAAGCAGCGGAAAACTGAACGGCGGCTCGAGCTGGGGATCGCGTCCGGTCATCAGATGATGCATCGTGGCGGCGAGCGAATAGAGATCCGAGCGCGGCTCGACCTTGCCCATGTATTGCTCGGGCGGCGCGTAGCCGATCGATCCGATCTGGGTGCCGCGTCCGCCGGGCGGCAGGAAGCGCGCGATACCGAAGTCGATCAGCATCGCGCGGCCGCTCTTGTCGATCATGATATTGCCGGGCTTGAGATCGCGATAAATGATCGGCGGCTTCTGCCCATGCAGAAATTCGAGCACGTCGAGCATCTGGCGCGCCCAGCGCAGCACCTTCTCTTCCGAGAGCTTGCCGTGCGGCCCGAGCTTGTCGAGCAGCGCTTGCAAGTCGCCGCCCGCGACGAATTCCATCACCAGGTAATGGCGTCCGTTCTCGGCGAAGTGATCGATCAGAGTCGGAATCCCCTGATGCGACAGGCGCGCGAGCACGTTCGCCTCGCGCGTGAAATCCTCGATCGCTTTCTTTTCCTGAATTCCGTCGCCGAGGATCATCTCCTTGACGGCGACCGGCCGATTCGCTAACCGCGTGTCGTTCCCCAGATAAACGCGGCCCATGCCGCCCGCGCCGAGCACCTTCCTGACGCGATAACGACCGTCAAGCATGTGGCCCTCGGTGAGTTGCTCACCTGGATTCATCGCGCTTGGCTATGCCTCTCGAAATGCGCCGCGCGGCGGCATCGGCCGCCGCTTCGCGGTCGAGGGCGGCGGTCAGGAGATCGATTCGACAACCAGCTTTAAAAATGTTTTTCCGATGATGACTTCGTCGCCCGACTTGATCTCGACCGGGATACCCGGCGTGAGCCGCGGCTGGCGATTCACATAGGTGCCATTCAAGCTGCCGGTATCCTCGATCGTGATCTTGCCACCCTCGATAATCAGCATCGCGTGTTTGCGCGAAATCTTGGCCTCGGGGTCGTCGGCGTCGAGATCGACCTCGGGAAACGATCCGGTCTCTGGATCCCAGCGGCCCACCAGGTTCTTGCCGTCTTCGAGCGGGAACTCCTGGCCCTTGCGAGGTGAACCGCGAACTATCGCGAGTTTCGCCTTGAACGGCGCTCCGCCTGCCGCGGCCGTCGTGGCCGGCGCCGGTGCTGCTTCCGGCTTGATCTCGCCGGTCGGCGCCTCGGATGGCGCAGCTTCCGATTTGATCTCAGCGGCCTCGGCTTCGGCCGCTGGAGCTTCTGCGGCTGGCGCAGGCGCGGTCGGCGCTGCCTCGGCGGGTGCCGCCGGCGCGAGACTCTCTGCGGGCGCCGGCGCCGCGGCTGTCGTACCTGAGCCGGCCGCCGCGTTAAGCTTCGCGCCGCATCCGTCGCAGTAGTCAAGACCGTCCATGTTTTCGTAGCCGCATTCGCCGCATTTGATCATTTTCTAAGTCCTCGCAGGTCGGCGCGGAGCGTAATTGCTCCGGCCTTATTCAGGTACAAAACTATTCCGACTTCTGAAAATCTTTTAAAGCTTCCGGATCGAGCATCTGGGTTTTTCTGACCACCGCCTGCGCCTGCAGCAAGGTCGTCTTGGCGGCCCTGGTCTGCAGCGTCTGCGTCTTCTTGATTTGATCCATCAGGCCCGCCAGCGCCTGGGTCGCTTTCACGTTGCCCATCCGCTGCGTGCCTTGCAGTGCGTTGCCGAGCAGCCGCGTCGCGCGATCGATATTGCCCGCCTTCAGTTCCTCTTCAGCTTTCGATTGCAGCTTGGCGATTGACACTTGGTCAACGAGGTTCATCACGCGGCCATTGCGCTTGCTCGTCAGCGTGCGATCGAGCGTGTAATCGACGGCGAGATCGCAGTTGGCGGTCGCCTCGCCGGCGCCTGGAACTTCGTAATGAAAACTGCTTTGCAGAATTCGCACCATGCCGGGCTTGCGCGGCGGCAGCACCAGCGTCAGCAACACCGATCCCGGCACGCCCGCCTGCAGGTCGCCGATCTCGTAGCTGATCTTTCGATCCTCGCCGACCAGCGGCGATCCCAGCACGTAAATTTCCGGCGACGCGCGAAATGCCTCGCGCACCTGCACGCCTTGCGACAGCGTCACGTCGATTCGGCCGTTGCGGAGCGTGACCGCGCGGAGCCCCTGCAACTCGTCTTCGAAGATTCCCGGAATCTCGGCCGGATCGCCGATAAAGTGATACTTGCCGTTGGAATCCTGCGCGAGACGCTGCAGCAATTTCTCGTTGAACTCGACGCCGACGCCCATCGTCGAAAATGAAATCTGATCGCGATTCTTTTCGACCAGGTCGAGGCATGCGGTCTCTTCGTAGGTTTGTCCGTCGGTCAGCACCAGCACGCGATTCAAACGATCCGAGCTGAGATTTTTTTTCACCTCATCGATCGCCGCGCGCATCCCGAGCGCCATCTGCGTGCCGCCGCCAATTTCGAGCAGATCGATATCATCGATCGCGCGATGCACCGCGCCTTTGTCGCGCGCCGCCTCGGGCGTGATCATAACTTTCGCCTTGTCGGCAAACGCTACGATCGACACCTTGTCGTCGGCGTTCAGATGGTCGGCGAGAAACTTCACCGCGTCGACCACGAACTCGAGCCGCCGCTCGTCGTACATCGAGCCCGAGCGATCGATCACGACGCCGAGGTTCAGCGGAACTCGCGCGCCGCCTGCGCCGCCCCCGCCGCGGGCAACTGCTTCGAGCAACACGTAGAGGACAAAATTTTCGGCGCTCGACAGCACATGTTCGCTGCTCGCTAGCGCGTCGAAGCTAAGTGGCTCCGCCATTTGGTGAATCTCCCAACGCCAATTGTAGGTTCAAGCTTCAGGGCTTGGCAACTGACTGACCGCATAGAATACGAAATGCGCGAGCCTTGATCCATTCCTTTTTCGGACCCGCGCTCTTCAATCATACGAACCGATCGGCCCTTCGTCGCGCTGGATGCCCTCGTTAAAAGAGCGTAAGAGATAGGCGCTATGGAACTCAGAGCCAAATGCGCGATCGCCGGGCTGGGACAAACCCGGATGGGCAAGAACTTCGATCATCCCGGGCCGGTGGGCTTTGCGGCCGAGGCCGTTAATCTTGCTCTCGAGGACGCGGGCCTCAAGCGCACTGACCTCGACGGCCTGCTGGTCAACCCCGGACTGACCTGGGGCGACAACGCGATGGCGTCGTTCTCCCTCCAACAGGCGATGGGTCTCTCCAACCTTCGGCTGACTGCGACGATGAATCTCGGCGGCGCGACCGCAGCCGCGATGATCATGCATGCAGCGCAATCGATCGCAGCCGGGATGGCCGAGGTCGTCGCCGGCGTGTTCTCCGATGCGCCGCTGCGTCCGCCCGCGCCCGACAAAGCCCAGGGTGCTGGATCCGCGGCGGCTTACGGCTTCGCGCGCGGCGTCAATGCGGCCTACGGACTCTTCGGCGTCAATGCGCACTACGCCTTCGTCGCGCAGCGTCATATGCATCTCTACGGCACGACCAATGACCATCTGGGCGCGATCGCGGTTGCCGAGCGTCAGTGGGCGAATCTCAATCCCGACGCGCAGTTTTGTGACACGCCGATGTCGATGGCGGATTACCACGCCTCGCGATGGGTGGTCGAGCCGTTTCATCTGTACGATTGCTGCCTCGTGTCGAACGGCGGTCTCGCCGTGATCGTGACGTCGGCGGAGCGCGCCAAGGATCTGAAGCGGCCGCCGGTGTACGTGCTCGGGATGGGACAAGGGCATCCAGGCGGAGATCCGATGGAGACTTTGGTGTCGGGCGCGCCGATCGCCAAGAAAACCGCGTTCAAAATGGCGAACATCTCGCTGAACGACGTGGATTTTTGTGAACTTTACGACTGCTATACTTTCACCGTGCTCGTCACGCTCGAGGATTACGGCTACTGCAAGAAGGGCGAAGGCGGCGCGTTCGTCGCCGATGGCAAAATCGGTCCCAACGGCACGCTGCCAGTGAATACCGGCGGCGGCCAGCTAAGCTCGTTCTATATGTGGGGGATGACGCCGGTCAGCGAGGCGATCGTGCAAATCCGCGGCGATGGCGGCAGGCGGCAGGTGCCGAAGCATGAGGTGGGGCTGGTATCGGGCAATGGGGGAATCCTCTCGACTCATTCGACGCTGGTCCTCGGCTCTCACGCCTGAATATCAAACGCGCCGGCCAAACCCACGTTGGACGCTCCTTCCGCGAACAGACTCGAAACCATGCCTGAAAAAAGCAAACCAGTTCCCAAGCCGATTCCCTCGATCACGCCGGACATGGTGGAGTTCTTCGCGGGTGCGCGCGAAGGGCGCCTGATGATCCAGAAGTGCGGCGGATGCGGCGCGCTTAGATTCCCGGCCTACGAAATCTGCTCGAAGTGCAATTCCACCAAGGCGAAGTGGGTGCAGGTCAGCGGCCGCGGCACCGTCTATAGCTTCAACATCATGCATCAGCTTTATCATCCGGGGTTTGCGACCGAGGTGCCGTATGCGGTCGTCGTGGTGGAACTCGAAGAGGGATGCAAGTTCGTATCGAATCTGCTCGGTATCAAGCCGCACGAAATCAAGTGCGGGATGCCGGTCGAGGCGGTGTTCGAAAAGCTGAGCGAAACCGTATCGATACCGAAATTTCGGCCTCGCGCCTCAAGTTGAGCGGTCGCGGCGGATGATGGGGTGGGTGGCGAAAGCTGCCTCCAGGCGTGATTTCAATGAAAAATGCTTTGTTTTCCTTGCTTTTTTCAAAAGAAAGGCGCCTCGCCCTGTGGGCAACTGATTGAAATCTGGTTCCCTCGGCGCCTCGAACCGAAGTAACTTCCCCTCTTAACTAAGAGTATAATCGTCAGTAGGCAAACCTAACAATGTTTCCGCTAGACAAAAAATATTTCCAGCGCTTGCTGGAGAGTGCCCCCGACATCATTATCGCCGTCGACAAGGAAGGCATGATCACTTTCTACAACGACGGCGCTCGCACCAACCTCGGTTACAGCTCCGACGAAATCATCGGGCAGAACTGCACGCTCATCTATCCGTCGCTCGAGGAAGCGCGGCGCGTGATGAAAGCGATGCGGGCCGGCGACAACGTCCGCATCTCGAGCTTCGAGACGGTTTTCCGCAACAAGGCCGGCGAGATGATCCCGGTGACGATCTCCGGCTCGCTGATCCATGATGACGACGGCAACGAGATCGGCTCGATCGGCTTCGCGCGTGATATCCGCCGCATGCGTCACGCGCAACAACTCGCGACGGCCGGTGAAATCGCGGTCAGCCTGGCGCACGAAATCAACAATCCGCTCGAATCGATCATCAACAACCTCGACCTGCTGTCGCGATGCCTCGAAGGGCGCCTCAGCGAAGCCGAAAAGGTCGTCGAGAACGAACGGCTCGATTCGATTCGCAATTCGATCGACCGCGTGCAGGCAATCGTCCGCCGCCTCGACGAGATGACACGCAAGGGCGAGTACGAAACGCGCGATTATCTCGCCGGCAAGCGGATGGCCGACCTGGCGCCGCGCGAGACCGCCAAGGAAAGGACTCACGAAGCCCCGCACTCGCCCGAGAGCTATCCGCTCGAAGGGATGTCTGTGATCGTGCTCGACGACGATATCGCGGTGGTGAATTCGCTCGCGGAAATTCTGCGCGCCGAGCGATGTATCGTGAATTGCGCGACGCGGCCGTCGGCCGCATTCGGCATCCTGCGCAACGTCAAGGTGGACGCGGTGATTTCGGACGTCGTGATGCCTGAGATGGACGGCTACGACTTCTATCTCAAGGTCAAGGAAGAGATGCCGAATCTGCCGGTGATCCTGATGACGGCGTATTACTACGACAAGGATCACATCCTTAAGCGATCGCGCTTGCGGGGACTCGAGGGCGCGCTGTTCAAGAAGCCGGTGAATCCGGCGAAGCTGCGCCAGATGCTGATGCAACTGCGGCAGAAGTCGAACCAGGCGAAGGCCGACGCGCGCGTCGCCGCGGCGGTGGCCAAAGCCGCCGCCCAGCAGTAAAGCGCGGGCGCAAATCACTCGGAATCAAATTTCGATCTCCTCCCGCCGCAGCGGCCGAGTAGTGGCAATCGATGTGAGCATCGCGGCGCCCAAGGCATACAACGCTGCCGCCAACGACGCGCTCATCATTCGGAGATCATTCAGTTTGCTGGTTTTGCCAGGGAAAATCCGAATCGCGAAAACCAAAAAGAGGGTCGCCGCATATGCACACACTACAAAACAACCCTGCCTGAGCCAGATCGGAGAGCCGGCGAACTGAAGGCGGGCTCCCGCCCTTGCTACGCGGGAGTTAAACCGGCGTTCGAACCACGAAAATTGCGCCAAAAGGTTTTCGTGCGCAAGCGCGGCTACCATCAGGATCGGGAACGCACTGCGCAGCGTTCTCAGAATGACCTTGGCGCCGGTGCGCAAGCGTGCGACATTGTGGGGTCGTCGGTCATTTCGAACGAAGTGGTTAATCCCGGATCCGGCATCCTTCGACTCCGGCCAGCCTGCCCCGTTCGACTTCGCTCAGGGCTTCGGCTCCGATGACGGAAGGCTGCGGAGGCGGCGAACGTCGCCGACGCGAGTGGTGACGCCGGCGTGATCGAAGTAGTCGAGCAGCGCGATCGAAAATTTGCGCGAAGCGCCGAGTAGATCGCGGAATGAGGCGGCGGTGATCTCGGGATGCGTCTTCAGATGCTCGAGCAGCTTCGCGCGTGCGGACTCGGCGGCGGCGCGGCTGAAATAAAGATCGGTGGCGACCTTGATCACGCGGCCTTCGCGTTCCATCGCGGTGAGCACGGTGCGGAGCCGAGGAAGATCGCTCGGGGTGAGCTTCAGGATCTCGGCGATCTGCTTCAGTTCGGGCGGCTGAAATTCCGCCTTCGATAGCAGTTCCTCGAGATGCGCGCCGAGCTTGCCGGCGTCGCCGCCGAGTTGCACGCGGTGGCTCTTCAGGCGGAGCACGCTCTCCTCGCGGACGATGTCGGTTTCGCGGCTCAGACGATCGATCAGCGGCCGAAAGGCGCGCGACGCGATTTCATACGGCAATCGCGTGCGCAGCGACTCCATGTCGAGCCCCGGCGACAGCGGCTCGCCCTGATGATGCGTTGCGAGAGCAGCGAGCGTGAATTGCTTGAGCTGGTCCCATTTGGCGCGCGTGGTGAAACCCTCTTCGTCGCCGATCGAAAGCTTGATGAAGCGCGGATCCTTGAGCGCGGCTTCGGCTTCCTTAACCGGGATGTTCATCAGCGTCGCGATGCGCGACCCGCTGAGCGCGAAGGCGTCTTGCAGATCGAGCAGCGCGTCGAGCGCGGCGGCGCTGGCCGCGGGTATTGCGGGTGCATCGCGCGGTGATGATGAAGTGGCAGGCGATCCAGCACCCTCACCCGCCTCATCGCTCACGCGCTTCGGCGACCTCTCCCGCAAAAAAGCGGGCGAGGCATCGGAAGGCGGGCGAGGTTGAGCCGGAAGATGCTGCTCGGAGCGGCGCAGGAGATTTTCGCGCAGCACGTTGAGGGGCGCGAGGTCGCGCGGCTTGCGGACTCGGCGCGCGAGCGGATTCAGCACCACGCCCCCGCCGATGGTGCGCGAGTTGGTTTCGTCGCGAATGACGAAGCGATCGCCGGCGAGCGCGACGACGGGCGAATCGGGAATCAACTGCGCGAGGCCGGCGGATTTCGGCGCGATACTGCCGGCTTCGTCGCGCACCATCACGCGCGCGATCGTCTCGGCGGTCGCGATGAATAGCCGCACCCGGGTGTTGCTCTTGAGCGCGCGCTTGGCGGCGGGGCGAAGCTCGAGCCACGCGTCGAAGCGCGAGGTCGCGAAGTCGAGACGTTCATCGGCGAGCATGTCGCCGCGCGCCAGATCGATTTTCTCGGCACCGGTCAGATTGAGCGCCACGCGCTGGCAAAGGCCAGCGCTTTCGACCGATTCCGAATGCACCTGGATCGAGCGGACGCGCACCTCGTGACCGCCCGGCAGCACGCGCAGTTTTTGTCCGAGCCTGACTTCGGCGCCCATCGCAGTGCCGGTGACGACCACGCCGTGGCCCTTGATCACGAATGCTCGATCGAGCGGCAGGCGAAAGATGCCAGTGGCGCGCCGCGCCTGAAAGCCGTCGAGTTGACGAACGATTTCAGTCCGCAGTTGATCGAGGCCCATCCCCGTGATCGACGAAACCGGAATCACCGGCGCGGCGGCGAGCGTGGTGCCGTCGGCGAGCAACTCGATTTCTTCGCGCACCTCGGTAAGCCGCGCCGAGTCAACGACGTCCGCCTTGGTGATCACGAAGATGCCGCGCCGCGCGCCGAGCAGATGCAGGATGTCGAGATGCTCCTCGCTTTGCGGCATCACGCCGTCGTCGGCGGCGATCGCGAACAGCACCAGATCGATCCCGTGCGCGCCCGCGAGCATGTTGCGGATGAAGCGCTCGTGGCCGGGGACGTCAACGATGCCGGCGCGGGCGCCGTCGGGAAGAGTCAGATACGCGAAGCCCAAGTCGATCGAGATGCCGCGTTCCTTCTCTTCCTTCAGGCGGTCGGTATCCTGGCCGGTGAGCGCCTTGATGAGCGCAGTCTTGCCGTGATCGATGTGACCGGCGGTACCGATGATGGCGTGCGTGACGACAGATGCCATCTATGTTCTGTAGCATGGCGGACGGTTGAAAAAGTAATTTTCAGCTATGCCGAAGATCGAGATCCTTCGACTCCGGCAGCCTTTGCTCAGGATGACGGAGTGGGCGAGATCACTCACTTACAAAAAGTTCACAAACTCTCAGGGTGACGGAAAGAAAAAAGTGAGAGACGGGGGAGTGAGGTGATGTATCGGGCGACGGGCGGCACCCTCACCTACCTCGTCGCTTAAGAGCGACTCGGCGTCCTCTCTCCCGTAACGTAACGGGGGAGGTATTAGGATCCGGGATTCCTCGCTACGCAGTCTCCGCTCGGAATGACACGGGCGTGCGCGCGGAGTAAAAGCACGAGGCGCGCACAGTTGCGGTGCGGTCGCTTGGGTTTCGCCCCAAGCGACCGCAGCAGCCAAGGCATCAGGACATTTGTTTGATGCATATTTCGACGTCGAAGCGGCCGCGGCACCTTGTGAGCGGCAGCATCGGACCAAACATTACGCCATCTGCTTGGTGTACATCGCCATGTCGAAATAGTCGCGCCACGCGCTGATTTTGCCGCCGCTAACCTCGAACACGCCGGTCACCGGGAGCGTGATTTTCTTGGCGCCCAAATCGAACATATCGAGGCGCTCGTTGAAAACCACATTTCCGTTCGAGGCGCATTTCAGAATCTTGAACTCGATCGATTTGGCGCCTGGCAGAAACGTGTTGATGGTGGCGCGGATTGCGGCTTTGCCGCGCGCCGGCTCGGTCGGGATGTTGTGATAGACGGCGTCCTCGGTGAAGAAGCCGAGCAACTCGTCGATGTTCTTGCGCGGCCAGGCATTGCAAAAGTCGGTCACAACTTTTTCAGCATCGGTAGCCATAGCGTGGACTCCTTCGGCGCGCATCGCGCCTATTCGTTGTCGAGGTAAAAGCGATCCTCATCCTTGTTATAGCCGAACAGCTCGGCAAAGCGACCCCAGTTCACGATGGTCGAGAATTGGCGCTCGGGCTTTTCGGTCGGCAGCAGCATCGCGAGATGCTCGAGCACGATTTCCTTGCTGAGCGATCGATCCTCCTGCCCGTGCAGCAATCTAATGAAGTAACTGAACAGTCCGTGCTGCTTCAACCGTTCGCGCACGATGATCTTGCGCTGATTCATGGCGGCGTCAAGGACTGCGCGGCCGAGCGGTTCGAGGACGACGTCGCCGACGGGAGTGGAAACGAAGCCGAGGATCTCGGCGGCCTTCATCACCTTGAGCAAATCACCGAACTTGAAATTGAGGTCGCGCGCGATTTTGTAGCCGTCCTCGCGGCCGCCGCGATCGTCGAGCAATTCGAGCAGGCCGAAGACCCACGTCATGCCGCAATCGGGGACTGGAGTTATCGCAGCCGACGGCATTATCCACGCTCCTCGATCAGCGAGAAGACCTTGTCGGTCCAGAGGTTGAAACTCTCGGCGCGGCGATCGCGCGGGCGCGGCAAATCCACCTTCAAGTCACCGGCGAGGCGGCCAGGTCCCGAGGCGAGCACGATGATGCGATCGGCGAGTTCGATTGCCTCCTCGATAATGTGGGTGACGAGGATGATATTCTTCACCGGCATGTCGGGCGATTGCCAGATGTCGAGCATTTCTTCGCGCAGTGTGATCGCCGTCAGGGCGTCGAGCGCGGAGAACGGTTCGTCCATCAGCAGCACCTTGGGCTCGACTGCGAGCGCGCGCGCGAATCCGACGCGTTGCTTCATCCCGCCGGATAGTTCGCGCGGGTACGCCTCCTCGAATCCGTCGAGGCCGACTTTATCGATATAGATGCTCGCGCGTTTCTCACGCTCCACGAGCGACAATCCCTGCGCTTCGAGTCCGAGTTCGACATTGGCCTTGACCGACAACCACGGCATCAGGGCGAACGACTGGAAGACCAGCGCGCACTCGAGATTGATTCCATCGACCTGCTTGCCCTTGTAGAGCACCTGCCCCGAGGTTTGCGGCACGATGCCGTTGATGATGCGCAGCAGCGTCGATTTGCCGCATCCAGACGGACCGACGATCGCGATGAACTCGCCCTCCTCGATGTCGAGTGTGATGTCGCGTAGCACCTCGAGCGTGCCCTTGGCGTGGGCGAAGCTTTTCGAGACGTGTTTGAGTTCGAGCAACGCCATGGGTCGGGTGGGTCGGGGTCACACATGATGCACAAAAATCAGTAGTCCAGTCTGTAGCGCTCTGTCGCGATGTCGTACAAGCGCCGCCAGATGAGCCGATTCAACATTATCACCACCGCGATCATCGAGAGCAGGCTCAGCAGGATCATCACGCCGTTGCCGGTCTTGTACGTGGCGGCATCGAGGAGCGCGCCGAGTCCGAGCACTTCGTAGGTGTGTCCCTGATAGACGAAATATTCGGAGAGGATCAGCGCGTTCCATCCGCCGCCCCAGGCAGTGATGCTGCCGGTGATAAGCGACGGCATGACCGCGGGGATGGTTAGTTTGCGCCATCGCGCGAAGCGCGAGAGGCCGAACGCGCGCGCGGCTTCCTTCAGATCCTCGGGCACCTGGTTGATGCCGGCGAGCAGGTTGAAGAGCAGGTACCATTGCATCCCGGTGAGGATGAGCAGGATCGAGGCGAGATTCATCCCGCCGGTGACGCGGATGACGAAGAGAACGATCAGCGGGAAGAGCGCGGTCGCGGGCATCGAGCCGATGATCTCGGCGACCGGCGAAAGGATGCGATTGAAGCGCGGACTCTCGCCCGCGGCGAGCGCGACGGGCAGCGTCCACGCGAGCGAAATGAGATATGCGAGGATCATGCGAATCGTGGAGGCGACGATCGCGGACGGAATCAGGCGCACGTCGGCGGGCCACGGCTGCGCGAGGGTTCGCGCCAGTGCCAGCAGACCGGCGGCGATCGCCCATCCGCTGAAAAATACGACGATCGCGATCACCGTGTTGCGGGCGATCCTGGCGGCGCGGTTGGAGGCTTCGGCGGAGAGAATCCGCACGCGCGGGATGCGCTCGATCGCGCTCGAGATCGCGCGGAGCGGCGGAACCAGGATCAATCGGAGCATCCGCGTCACGGCCGGACCGATCCCTGCGAGCGCATCGAACATGCCGAGCGACGCGGCGGGGCCGGACGACGCGGCGAATTCGTACTTGAACTTTTCGGCCCACGATGAGAGCGGCTGCCATACGATCGTGTCCATCGCGACGATGATCGCGAGCAGCGCGAGCAATCCCGCGATCAGGTCGGCCTTGTCGCCGCGATTGGCCGCGTCCATCAGGAAGGAGCCGAGCCCGGGCAAATGATAGTTGGCGGGGCCGACCGTGATGATTTCGCAGGCGATCAGGAAGTACCATCCGGCGACCCACGACAGGATCGAATTATAGACGAGCTTCGGCATGCAGGCGGGCAGCAGCAGGCGCTTGAATTTGAGCCAGCCGCGCGCGCCGAAGGCGTCGAGCGCTTCGGCGGAATCGGCGGGGATGGTTTTGACCGCCTCGAACACGCCGAGCGCCATGTTCCACGCCTGGCTGGTGAAAATCAGGAACACCGCGGCCATCTCGACGCCGAAGCGGCTGCCGTTGGCGAGCGCGACGAAAAAATAAACCGCGGCGGGGAAGAAGCCGACGACCGGCACGGATTGCGCGATGTCAATCGCGGGGATCATGACACGTTCGTAAATTCCGCCGCGGGCGGCGGCCATGCCGTAAACGATCGAAAAGACGAGCGCGAGAAAATACGCGGCGAGCATGCGATCGAACGAACAGAATGCATAATATGGAAGATGCTCGATCGAGATCGGCAGCCGCGGCGCGGCGATGCGTGCGTGCCCGCGATAGGCGAAAAAAAGCGCGATGATCGCCGCGAGCGCGAGGAAAGACAACGCTCCGTTGACCAGGGTCCGCGTGCTGATCTTAAACCTGAACATTGGCCGTGACTCGAAACAAGCAGCATAACGGTTTCGCGCAAGTCACGGCATCATTGCAAGCCGGTGAACAATGAATCTTGAGCGCAATCGCAGCAGGGGCGGATGGCAAGCATAGAGACGAAGCCGTTGGAGGGGTCATCGCTCGGGCCAGAGGTGGAGGTACGGCGCGAGGAGATCGATGGCGCGATGACGCCGGCGCGGCGCAGGCTGAGTCACGAGCGGCTTGCGCGGCCGGTGCACGTCGTGACGGCGGAGCATCTCGGCTGGTATGCGATCGCGATCTGGGCGGTGGCGACGCGCTTGATAGCTCTGGGAGCGCGTCCGCTCGATCCTGCGCCAGCGCGCATCGCGATGCTCGAGTACGCGCTCGCGAAAGATGGATTGGTGGCGGTATTCGAGCATCCGGGGGTGCACGCGTCGTGGCCGGAGATTATGCAAGCGTGGATTTTCGCGGCGCTCGGCGCGACCGATTTTACGTCGCGAATCGTGCTGGCGGTTTGCGCGCTGATACTGATCGGCGCGGCCGCTGCGATGCGTCCATATCTCGGGCGCGCGGGCGCGATGGGATTTGCGGGCTTGCTCGCGATCTCGCCGAGTGTCGCGTACTTCTCGCGCGGCGGCTCGAGCGTGATTTGCTCGATGGCCTTCATGATGGCGAGCGTCGCGCTCGCGTTCAGCCTGAAGCGGCATCGATCGCCGGTGCGGGCATTCGTGCTGGGCATCGCAATCGCGCTCTGGCTAAGTGGCGATCCGATCGGTTACGCGACTTTGGCGGCCGCGATCGTAGCGCTTGCGTTCATCGGCTTGTTCGATTTGGTGACGGTCGATCATCGCCGCTTGCGTTTTCGCATCTGGTGGGAGCAGCGCCGCGCGCTCGTGCTGACTACGACCTTCGTCGCGATTTTTGCGTGGGTGTGGCTGACGACCGGCGTGATGACCCATTCGCTTTCGGCTGCGATTCCGCGCGACGTGTACGCAGCGTTCAAGATCGACGCGGCGGGATTCGAGCGCAGCTTGCGGATGCTGGCGCCGATCCTGGGCTTCTATGAATACCTGATCGCGATGCTGGCGATCGTGGGCTTGATCGCGATCGTGACGCGCGGAATTACGGGCGCGATCGCGCGATGGTCGATCATCTGGGCGATCGTCAGCGTCGGGATCTTTCTCACCGTGGGTGCGACGGGACCGGATGCGATCGTGGCGATGGTCATCCCGCTCGCGATGGTCGCGGGCTGCGGTCTCGAATGGATGCACGATTCGATTCGCTGGGAAGCGATTCGGATTCCGATCGCAATCGCGGCGGCGCTGACAATCTATCTCCAGGTGATGACGAATTTTGTGTATGCGACGCCCGACGTGAGCGAGAAACCGTGGGACCGGCACGCGCTGCTCTTCTGGACGGCGCCGACGACGACGATTGAGACGCGGCGAGAATGCGCGCGCGCGGCGAGTTCGGTCACTGCGGAGGCGTCGGCGGCGATGATTCCTGCCGAGGCGCCGCAGGTCGCGTGGTATCTCCGCAAATTCGCGCCGACTGATAGCCGCGATGCGGCTAACATCGTCGTGACGATTCCGGAAAAGACGAGTAGCGCGGCGGTGGGCAGCGCTTCGCCGGCGCAGTTCGGATTCGAGGAATCGTGGACGCCGGCATACGACAAGATGCGCGCGATGGATGCGATCCAGTACCTGTTCACGCAGCGCGTGTGGAACGAAGTTCAGATCCGCGACCTGGAACTCGTGGTGCGGCGGCCAAGCGGACCGCC
>NZ_JAUSKL010000059.1 GCF_030646925.1 Candidatus Binatus sp.
CCGCTGAATCAGTGGTCGCACGTCGCAGGTGTCTTTACCGGAAGCGTGCTGCAACTCTATGCGAACGGCGTCCTGGTTGGACAGGTCACGCTACCAGCCGGCAAATCCAGATCCAGCCGCATCGGCGTCGGACGGAACGCAGCCGGAGCATCGTACGGCGGCGCTGGCGGATTCAACTTCTTTTCGGGCTTGATCGACGACGTCCGAATCACGGCGCGCGCGCTCTCGCCTGCGGAGTTCGGACCGATTAATCCGCTCTCACAGAAACCTGCCCTGCCGCAGTAGGAGCAGGCGTTGTTGGCGGTTCGCTGGGCCCGTGCGCGTTTCGCGCTGATTAATCTGACCGCGTCGTCAGCGTTGTTCGCGGTCGCAATCACATCGGGCAAATCGTGATTATCTTTACTTCCAGGAGTATCGATAATGCGTTCCTCATTGAGATTGATTTCGGACGCCGGCGCCACCAATTCCGGCCGTCCGTATCCGCCTGATTCGTCCGACGACCGATTGTTCGACGCGTATTCGCGCGCCGTCATCGGCGCCGCCGAATCGGTCAGCCCGGCAGTCGTGAATATCGAGGTTGGCCGGCCTTCCGCGTGGCGATCGGCCGCCTCGCAGCATCCGGATTCGCCCGCCGGCAGTGGCTCGGGCTTCATCGTGGCGCCAGACGGGTACATCATCACCAACAGCCACGTCGTTCATGGCGCCTCGCGAATCTCCGTCACGCTTTCCGACGGGCGCAAATCGCAGGCGGAACTGATTGGCGACGATCCCCACACCGACCTTGCCGTGATTCGAATCGTCGGGTCCGATCTGTCGGCCGTGTCGCTCGGCGATTCGCAGGCGATTCGCGTGGGTCAATTGGCGATCGCGATCGGAAATCCTTACGGCTTCCAATGCACCGTCACGGCCGGCGTCGTTAGCGCCCTCGGACGCTCGCTCCGCACGGCGTCGGGTCGGCTGGTGGATAACGTCATCCAGACCGACGCCGCGCTGAATCCCGGCAACTCCGGCGGACCGCTGGTCAATTCGCGCGGCGAGATTATCGGCGTGAACACGGCGATCATCCTGTCCGCGCAGGGAATCTGCTTCGCAATCGCGATCAACACCGCCAAGCTGGTCGCGGGCCATCTGATCAAGGACGGCAAGATCAGCCGCGGCTATATCGGAATCGCCGGCCACAATGTCGAATTGCCGCGCCGCTTCGTGCGCTTCTATCGATTACCCGCCGACACCGCGGTGCGTGTCGCCGCGGTGGAGACGGACAGTCCGGCTGCGCTCGCCGGCATCAAGGAAGCCGACCTCGTGATTCGGCTCGGTGACACGACAATCGCCGGCATCGACGATTTGCAGCGCTACCTCACGATGAGCCAGGTCGGGATTCGCACGCCGGTCGCATTGATTCGCGGCACGGAGCGTCTGACGCTCGAACTGGTTCCGGTCGAAGCGGCCGCCAAATCGCGCGCCTGATTCGAGCACTTCGCCGAATAGCTTGTGTCGAGACGGCACTTACTTCATTAACTTAGCTGGCTATTTCCTGGTGAACGAGAAGTGCTCGTCCATCCGCGCTTTCACCTCGTTCAGGTGGTTGCAGTACTGGAAGAAGCCGCCGTTATAGTTGCCATCCTGGCGGCGCTGGAACTCGCCCTCGAAGTTATAGTAGCCCGGCGTGCAATCCTGGTTGCGAGTGGTCTTGCCGCGATGCTCGATTACTTCCTGCACCCACCACTCCTCGGCTTCTTTGGTCGCATCCATGGATTGATAGCCATGGCGGCGGGCGTAATCGATACAGGTAGCTATGTAATCGCCTTGAGCTTGCAGCATGTCAGTCAGGTTGAACTGGAAGGACGCCTGGTAGCCGCCCATGATGAACAGGTTGGGATAGCCCTCCGAATGGATCCCTAACAGCGTGCGGATGCCCTCGCGGTACTTATCATTCAGCTCGAGGCCGCCTATGCCCTTGATCTGGTTATAGATGCCGGTCTTCTGCACCTCGAAGCCAGTAGCATAGATAAGTACGTCCTCTTCGTACTGCTTGCCTTCCAACACCGGGCCTTTCTCGGTTATCTCCGTGATGCCCTTACCGTGCGTGTCCACCAGATGGACATTCGGCCGGTTGAAGGTAGGCAGATAATCGTTGTGAAAGCACGGCCGCTTGCACATCAGCATGTACCACGGCTTAAGCGCGTCCGCGGTGGCCTTGTTCTTCACAATTTCATCGATGCGCTGATGGATTTTCATCATCGCTTCGATGTTGGCGTTCTCCTGCAATCGAATCTTATCATCGTGCGACATCGCGTCGAGCTTGGCTTTCTGCGCGGGACTCATCATCATCTGGGGCGCCATCTTTGCCCGTTCGCGCCGCTTCGCCTGCCATCCTTTCGGCAAGCTCTTCGCCCATTCGGGATCGGTCTCCCAGTCATCGCGAATATCGATTGAAGAAGGTGTGCGCTGAAAGACATATAGCTCCTTCGCCGCCGCACCTAGTCCGGGGATAGCCTGTACGGCTGTCGCTCCGGTGCCGATTATCCCGACTACCTTGTCTTTCAGGCCCGACAAATCAGGCTTGGTGTAGGCATAGTCCCAGCGCGATGTGTGAAAAGAATGGCCCTTGAAGATTTCGAGCCCTTTTATCTTCGCCAGCTTAGGCTTCGATAGTGTGCCATTGGCGCAGATCACGAACCGCGCCTTCATGTGGTCGCCCCGGTCGGTGGTCAGGTGCCACATCTGCTCGGCTTCATTCCACTCAGTCGAAGTAACCGTGGTCTGAAACACGGCTAGCTCGTAGAGGTTGTACTTCCTCGCGATAGCCTGGCAGTGTGCGTAGATCTCAGGACCTTTCGCGTAGTGATCCTTAGGCACGTAGTTCATCTCGTCGAGAAGCGGCAGGTAGTCATAAGCGACGACGTCGCACGCGACCCCCGGATAACGGTTCCAATACCAGGTACCGCCAACATCGGCGCCTTTCTCGACGATCCGGATGCTCTCGACGCCAACCTCGCGCAATCGCGCGGAAGTAAGCAGTGCCGAGAACCCGCCACCGATGAACAGGCATTCGACGGTGTCGTTGATCGGCGCGCGCGGCTTGACTTCGCCGCCATACGGATCGATTTCGTATCTGGCCAGGTCGCCGCTAAGGTCGGATATGTATTGCCTGGTGCCTTCCGGGCGGTAGTTCAGCCGGAGATCGCGTTCCTCGGCGAACTTCTGCTTGACGCTATCGTAGAACTCCTGGTTCCGCGTGGGTCTTGCGGCGAGTCCGATAGGTTTCTCGATCTTGGGCCTCTCTTGCGCCTCTGCCATGGTCAGAATCCTCCGTGCGTATGGTCATTGCCGTGCCGGTTCAGCAGCGGTCAATGCCGATGAGCCGATCGATTTTGCAGCTTGCCACGAGATCGATCGAGATTTCCAGTGCGAAGGCACATCAGGAACGACCGAGCCCCGGGCCGCTATTTGATCCTGGCGGCGCGCTCGACCGTCGGCGCCAGCCGGCGCACGATCTCGAGCGTCTTGCCGGCTGCCATTTTGATCGCGTCGCCCTGCGAAAACAGCACCAGCCGATGCGCACCCGCATCCTTGTACAACTTCAGATCCTCGAGCGATATTCCGTCCTCCGGCGGGCCGACAAATCCGCTGACGTGGATCGTATCGGGATTGCGGCCGCGCTCGACGGCGACCTGCTTGAGCGCATCGATATCGCGCTTGAAGCTCGACGGCCGGCCCGCAAGCGGCACCCATCCATCGTAAGTGCGCACCACCCGTTCGAGCACCTTGGGTCCGCGCCCGCCAAGCAAAATCGGCGGCCCCGGCTTCTGAACCGGCTTGGGATCGCATCGTAGCGCCGGAAACTTCACCAACTCGCCCTGATAGCTGGGCTCCGACTGGGTCCATAGCACGCGCATCGCCTCGACCGTCTCGCGGAGCCGCTTCCAGCGCGTTTCAAACCGCGCGCCCATCGCCTCGGTCTCTTCGCGCAACCATCCCGCGCCGACGCCCAGGATCACGCGGCCACCCGACAGGATGTCGAGCGTGGCGATCGTCTTCGCGGTGATGATCGGTTCGCGCTCCGGCAGCAGGCAGATTCCAGTGCCGAGCTTGACGCGCCGGGTAACCGCGGCGGCGACACTGAGCGCAACGAACGGATCCATCCAGCGCCCGTAATGCTCGGGCAGCGTGCCTCCGCCGCCGCCGGGCAGCGGCGTCTTGAAGCCGACCGGAATCACTGGATGCTCGGGGATGAAGAAGGACTCGTAGCCGAGGTTTTCGACTTCGCGCGCGATTTCCGCGATGTCTCCCGATTCTGCGGTCGCCGCGATCATTATTCCTATGTCCATAGTTCCGGCTCCTGTCGATTAGCTAGTCGCATATCCAGTCACTGCTCGCCGAGCGCCCATGTCCTGATCAGGTGGTACGCGATCGCGATCGGCGGCGGCACTCGCACGCCGTCCACCGCCTTGCCTTCGACCAGTTCGCGCGCGACGCTGCGCTCGATCCATCGCACTTCGGCAAGCTCGGTCTCGTCGGCCTTGACGTCGCGGCTTTCCGCCTTCGCGAAGCATCCGATCATCAGCGAAGAGGGAAACGGCCACGGCTGCGTCGAGTAGTAGGTCACCTCGCCCACCTTGACCGAAGCTTCTTCCATCAGTTCGCGGCGCACCGCTTCCTCGACCGTTTCGCCGGGTTCGATAAAGCCGGCCAGCGCCGAGAACATCTCGGGCGGAAACAGCTTGCCGCGTCCGACCAGGCACGCCTCGCCGTGAGTCGCGAGCATGATCACCACCGGATCGACGCGCGGGAAATGCTCGGCGTTGCATTTACCGCATAGCCGGCGATACCCGGCGTCCATCAGCTTGGTCGGCTCGCCGCATCGCGGACAAAAGCCGTGGCGCTGATGCCAATCGATCAGCGCCTTCGCCTGTCCGATGATGGCGGCATCCTTGATCGACACATTCGATGCCGCCACGCGCGCGTCGCGAAAATGGCCGAGTCCCGCGAGCGGTCCCGCGTTCATTGGATCGCCGGCGTCCGAAACGTCGAGCGCGAATACCGCGCGCTC
Source organism: Candidatus Binatus sp. (assembly GCF_030646925.1). Classification (NCBI taxonomy): domain Bacteria; phylum Candidatus Binatota; class Binatia (SeqCode); order Binatales (SeqCode); family Binataceae (SeqCode); genus Binatus (SeqCode); species Binatus sp. (SeqCode). The sequence continues at coordinate 5,054 of NZ_JAUSKL010000059.1, forward strand.
GCCGTCGAGGCCCAGGAAGATGCACGGCGCGTTGCTGCCAGCGAGCGAATCCGCGATGCCGGGCTTCAGCAGCCCAAGCTCGAGCTGAGCGCTCGACTTTTCCGAGCCAAGCAAAAAAGGCTCAAGGCGCCACATCGGGAGTATCAGCGACGACGGATCGCGCCGCTTGGATTCGATCCAGTTTGCGTCGATGCGCTTTTCACTCGCGCGATCCAATGGATTACCGGCAAAAGGAATCATTCAGCTTCTCCAAGGAAATGGCCTATCGATGTCCCGCTCAAACTAGCCCGATTTCACGACCGATTGCACGCGCGAGGTCCATCGATCGCGAAGGGTCCACGTTGGGACACGATGTCCCGTCATGACACTGCGCTTCGATGCAATTCTGGTCATGAGTTCGAATCAACTCGAATTTCACAACACTACTCAGTAGGCCGCGACGGCACGGCGGATGCAGTAGTTAGTCATCAGAACTGACAACGACAAAACAGCGCCAACACGGTGCAAAGGGGAATAAAAATGGACTACCTGACTAAACTCTTCGTCGCAATCCGCGAGAACCGCAAGGGCCAGACGATGACCGAGTACGTGCTGATCCTCGCCGCGGTCGCGGTCGCCGGCATGACGGCCTACACGCTGCTTGGTGGAAAAATCACCAGCGAGATCTCGACCGTCACTGCCGCCTTCTAACTTCCTGAGTTGTGCGGTGGGGGATCGAAACCCTCGCCGCACCCGCACACAAAATCCGTCACCTCCCTCTCAACTCGATTCATACCGTCTGCGCCCTCGGCGATCTCCTGATTCCTTGACGATCGCCGCGCCGGGTTGTAGTTCCGCTTGAGCAGTCGAAAGAGGAACTCGCAATGGAACGAACCGATGAACTCGAGATGTTCCGCACCACGCTCAGGATCGCCGATCTTCATCCCGACGCGATCGCGTTGCCCGACGATTGCCAGGTGATCGTCGGCGCGATGCGCCTGCATTACCTCGACTGGGGCGGCTCCGGCGCGCCGATCCTGTTTCTGCACGGCGGCGGCCTGACCGCGCATACCTGGGACTGCGTCGCGGTGATGCTGCGCGGGCGCTATCGATGCGTCGCGCTCGATCAGCGCGGTCATGGCGACAGCGAATGGTCGCCGGTCGTCGATTATCGGGTCGCGGCTCATCTTGGCGATATCGAGGGCTTCATCGACGCGATGAAACTGGACCGTCCGATTCTGGTCGGGCAATCGATGGGCGGTCTCAATTCGATCGCGTATGCGACGCGCCATAGCGATCGGATGCGCGCGATGGTGATCGTCGATGTGGCGCCGGAAATCAGCGCGTCAGGCGCGGACCGCATTCGAGACTTCGCCGCCACTCTGGAACTCGACTCGCCAGAGGAGTTTCTGGAGCGCGCGGTGAAATTCAATCCGATCCGCGATCCCGCGGTGCTGCGCCGCAGCCTGCATTACAACCTGCGCGAGACGCCCGCCGGCAAATGGATGTTCAAGCACGATCAGCGGCGCCGTACCGACGAAGCGATGCGGTCGTTCAGCGATGATCGCGCGCGGCTCGTGTCCGAAGTCTCGAAGATCAAATGCCCGACGCTGGTTGTGCGCGGCGCGCTCAGCGACATCCTCACCGACGAAGGCGCCGAGAAGTTCGCGCGCTCGCTTCCCGATGGCCGATGGGTGCGGATCGAAAAATCGGGGCATAACGTGCAAGGCGACAATCCGCGCGCGCTGCTCGACGCGATGCTCAAGTTTTTCCGCGATGCCGGAATTTCCTGATCGTTCGAAAGCACGTCGCGCTTGAATGCGGACCTCGATTTCGAGTACCGGATAAAGTGATGAGTATTGGCGATGCGAAAGGCGGACGAGCGCTCGAGGGCGTGCGGATTATCGATCTCACCTGGCTGCAGGTCGGGCCGCAGGCGACGCGCCTGCTTGCGTCGTTCGGCGCGCAGGTGATTCGAATCGAATGGCGCGAGCGCAAGGCGATCGATTTCATCCGCTATTCGCCGCCATTCGCGCCCGATCACGCGCGCCCAGACGGCGGGATAAGCCAGGGAGTGTCGCACGGCCACGGTATCCGCGGGAATTTCGATCGCGGCGCGTACTTCAACAACACCAATCCCGGCAAGTACGGAATCACGCTCAACCTGAATCATCCGAAGGGGCGCGATCTGCTGCGGCGGATGGTGCGCGACGCCAACGCGATTACCGAGAACTTCAGTCCCGGCCAGATGGACAAGTGGAATCTCGGCTACGAAGAACTGCGCAAGATCAATCCGCGCATCATCTATATGCAAACCACCGGCGTCGGTAAGGCCGGCGTTTACAAGGACTACGTCAGCTACGGACCGACGGCGCAGGCGTTCTCGGGCCTGACGTTTCTCTCAGGCCTGCCCGAGCCGCGTCCGCCCGCGGGATGGGGCTATTCGTATCTCGATCATTCGCCCGGCTATTTCGGCGCGATCATGCTGATGGCCGCGATTCGCCGGCAACGCGAGACTGGCGCCGGATGCTATATCGACATGTCGCAATCGGAAACCGGCCTGATGCTGTCGGGCACCTCAATCGTCGAGCATCAAATCACCGGCAAGCCCACCGCTCGTTACGGAAACCGGATGCCGTTTCGCGACTGGTCGCCGCACGGCGCTTATCGATGCGACGGCGACGACAACTGGATTGCGATTTCGATTCAATCCGACGAGCAGTGGCGCGCGCTGATCGAGGAGATGGGTTCGCCGGAGTGGGCGCGTCACGATCAATTTGCAAGCGCGGCCGGTCGCAAGCAACACGAGGATGCGCTCGACGAGATGCTCGCGACGTTCACGTCCGCGTGCGAGCGCTACGACCTGATGAATCGATTGCAGGCGCGCGGGATTGCTGCGGGCGTCGTGCAGAAGGCCTCGGATCGATTCGACCGCGATCCTCAGCTCAAGGCGCGCGGCTACTTCGTCGAGTTGCCGCACAGCGAAATCGGCACCTGGCCCATCGAAGGATTCCCCGCCAAGCTGTCGCGATCGCCAGCCAACGTCGGCGGAGCAACCGGCCGCGCCGCGCCCAAACTCGGCGAGGACAACGACTTCGTTTACGGCAAGCTGGTCGGCCTCAGCGCGGATGAGATGTCATCGCTGGCAGAGGAAGGTGTGATTTGAACGATCTAGATCACAACGGCAATCTCGGATCCTCGCTTGCCAATTTCACGATCCTGGAAATCGGCAATCAGCTTGGCGATTACGCGGCCTTGCTGCTCGCGGGCCTCGGCGCCGAGGTCATCAAAATCGAGCCGCGCGACGGCGCGGAGTCGCGACGAATCGGTCCGTTCGCGACCGCCTCCGACGACATCGAGCAGAGTCTTTTTTTCTGGCGCTACAACCTGAACAAAAAGAGCGTCGTACTCGACGTCGATGATGCCGCCGCGATCCCCGTGCTCACCGCGCTCGCCGCCACCGCCGACATCGTGCTCCTCTCCGGCGAGTTCGAGACGGTCGAGCGGCGCCTGCCGCTCTGGCGCAAAATCGCCGCCGACAATCCGCGGCTCATCGTATGCACGATCACGCCGTTCGGACTCGACGGTCCTTATCGCGCGCTGAAAGCCACCGATCTGGTGCAGATGGCGCTCGGCGGAATCATGGCCGTCTGCGGTTACGATCCCGCCGACGACGGAGTTTACGACACGCCGCCGATTGCGCCTGCGATGTGGCATTCGTATCACTTGGGCGGCGAATACGCGGCGGTCGCGATGATGGCGGCGATCAACTTCCGCGAACTCAGCGGCGAAGGCCAGTTCATCGACGTGTCGGTGCATGAGGCGGTCAATACCTGCACCGAGGTCGCGATTCCGACCTACATCTACAGCGGGCTAGTCCTGAAGCGGCAGACTGCGCGCCACGCCGCACCGAGCGTCACGCACGCGCGGCTCTCGAAGAGCGCCGACGGCGTCTTCATGCTCGCGGGCCTCAGTCCCTTCGAACGCGAGATGCGCGCGCTCGGGGAACTTGCCGATCAAGTTGGAATCGGGCACGTGCTGGGAACACCGGAATTTGTGCAACTCGAAAAAGAGGATCGCGTCGCCGCCGCCATCTATCGCAACGACTTGCTCGGCGAGGTAGTCGAGAGCCGCTCTGCCGATGAGATTTTCAGGCGCGCGCAGTCGGTCGGTCTCGCGTGGTCGCCGATTCGCCGGCCCGAGGATAATCTCGACGATCCGCACTTCGCCGCGCGCGGCAGCTTCGCGACGATCGAGCATCCGGAGTTGGGCCGCAGCTTGCGCTATCCGGGCACCGTCGCCAGCGACGGACAGTCGCCGCATTTTTCCTACACCCGCCGCGCCCCGCACCTCGGCGAGCACACCGCCGAAGTTCTCACCCGCGCCGGCGTAACTGCCACCACCATCGCATCACTGCGCAAGTTGTAACGGCGCACTGCGATCTGACGATCGCGCGCGTACGCCTGACGCGACGGATGACCCTCGATCGCGATTCTATGGGGGCGCTCTTCAAAGTCGTGGAGTATCTCGCCCCAGCCGGGGATCGTTGGTCTCGATACATTTTGCATTAGCCATCTCGAGCGAAAACGTCCACTGAAGAGTATCCATACGAGAAGGAGTCTGCTCCATATCCTTCGGCGCTTTCCGTAGAGTGTCGATTGCGGTCTTCGCAAGAGGCGCGCGCGATTTCTCGCAAAGCTCATTCGAGATGTAGACAATCGGAGTACCGTCAGGCCCCTTCTCTATTTGCCATTGGTCGAGAGGTGCGTCGAGGTTCGCCTTCATATAGGTTACGCCCGAACGGACGACTAGTGGAGGTACGACCATGCACCACGCGGTATAGGCCGACTCTTTCGAAAGTCGTTCCGAGCTGGCTGTGACTCGCCAGGGGAAACTCACCGCGAAGATTGAAATTCCCGCGGCTCCCGCCAGTCCGGTTAGTTTGCGCACCTTGAGATATCTGAGTTGGCGTCGCCCGATCTCAACGCGCGCGCGATGCGAGAAAGTAAGTCCGCATAACAGTGCAGCGATGAGCCCGACCATGCCGGCAAACGTGGCGGATTGGCGCACCAAGCGCACTCCCGATAGGCAATAGACTGCGGCGAGAACCAACCCATAGACCACAAGAAGCTTGCTCCCGCTGCTGAGGGCCCCAAGCTCGGTCGCGACACGTTTTAGTGTTATCCGCATAGTTCGAGGAAGGCACTGATAACATCAAGTCAAGGCAAAACGCCAGCAACTCAGCTGTTGGGACGCTTACTTACTCATCCGCTCAGAGTCTGTGAACTTTTTGTACGCCCCACATTTGTCATTCTGAGCCGAAGGCTGCGCAGGCGAAGAATCCCGGAGGGATGCCGAGCGAAGTAAAAGATCCGGGATTCTTCGCTGAGCTCAGAATGACAAAAGTGATTTGCTGATGCAGTTTTCATTTGGGTTCGCTCAAACGTGCCGACCTGAGCGCTGCTTGATCGAGATCCTTCGACTTCGGCAGCCTCCGCTCAGAGCGGCTCCTTGAATTGTGGACCCGGCTACTCTTCGAAGCGCCACGTATTTTCCGCGCTGCCGGTGATGCGCCAGCGGGGCATCACGATCTTCGGATCATTCGTTGCCTCGAACAGCACCTCGCATGGCAGCCCGATCGCGACTTCCGCCTCGTCGTTAGTCAGCACTCCCGCGACGCGCGTGACGGTGCCATCAGCTTCCTTGCAATCATCCAGTTCGATCAACGCGACGACATAAGGCACCGACTCGATGAATGCGCCCACGATCGGCTGCGTCACGACCACATAGCTATGAATCACGCCTTTGCCCGCAGTCTCGAACCATCCGACATCCATCGACATGCATTTGCTGCACGCGGGGATGTTCGGCGGAAACCACTTATGGCCGCATTTATTGCACTGATGCACCAGGTATTTGTGCTGGCGCGTCGCCTCCCACCATTCGCGCGTGTCGGGATCAGGGAGGATGCGGAGTTTCGAATAGTCAATCGTCACCGGCATAAGATGAATCCTTTTGAATCTGTATCGCGCGATTCTTGGAACCGCGCGAAGGTCACGCGGCGATGCCTCGCAGGATTAGACAGCTAGCCATGTTCTCCCAACCCCACGCCATCCCGCAGCAGATGCGCGCGTTCTTCACCTGCCGGCATCCTTGATCGCGATTGTAAGTGTGGTTACCTTCGCGCCATCCGGGGCAGGCGTCGTCCGCGCGATGCCGCAGTTGCCGCACGTTTTCGATCACCATCTGCACGCCATGCGTATAGCCTTCCGACAGATGCCCGCCCGAAAGATTGCTTGGTAACTCGTGATCGATCTTGAGCCGTCCGCCCTTGACGAATTCGCCCGCTTCGCCGGGTCCGCAAAAGCCGTTCGCCTCGAGCTGGATCAGCGTGGTGAAAGTGAACGCGTCGTAGCATGAGACGAAATCCACATCCTTATGGCTGATGCCGGCCATGCCGAACGCGCGCTTCCATCCGTAGTTGCCCGCGACGTAGTGCAGCACCGGCCGCGAGTAGTTCCAATTCGGCGATTCGGTCATCGTGCGCGCATAGCCACCCATGATGAACACCGGCGGATGCCGCAAGTCGTAGGCGCGCTCGCGCGACGTCACGATGATCGCGGCCGACACGTCGGTCTCCTGGCAGCAATCGAGCAGGCGAAACGGCTTGACGACCCATCGCGAGCGCTGATGATCCTCGATCGTGATCGGCGAGCGATGTCGCGCCTTCGGATTGAGGCTCGCGTGATAGCGATGCGCCACGGCGATCTCGGCGAACGCCTTGGTGGTGCATCCGGTGTCGCGCAGGTAGCGCATCGCGGACATGCCGAAGCGCTGCGCCGGCGTCGTCCAGCCCCATCCCATGTTGAACTGGTTGTCGTCGGTGGCGGTCGCGACCGGAATCGGTCCGCCGGGAATCTGTCCGCCCATCCTGCGCCCCGAGCGTCCGTTCATCGAGCGGAAGCACACGATCGTTTTCGCGTAGCCCGCTTCGATAAGGCCAATCGCGTGCGCAACCAGTGCCTCGGTGCTCGAACCGCCGCCGAAAATATCGAGGCAGTAGTTGAGCCTGAGCCCGAGCGCCGTCGCGACGTGCGCCGACGAGGTGGAGTCGCCGATCTGGTAGCTCGTCATCCCGTCGATGTCCGACGCCGCGAGCCCCGCGTCGCGCATCGCGTTGCTCACCGATTCGCACGCCATCGAAAGCGTGGTGCGGTTCGAGGGCCGCATCTGCGGCGTCTCGCCCACTCCTACGATGCAATATTTATCCGTGAGTGCGCCCATCGTTCTCCTCAGCCAGATTTTTTCTTCGACGAGTTAATCGTTACAGCTTCGCGGCGCACTCGACGATCGATTCGAGTCCGCGCACTACTTTGACGCCGTCTTCCGACACCGCCGATGCCGCCACGACGAGCCGGCTCACGCCCGCTTCTGCGTATTGCTTCATCGCGTCGGCGGTCGGCCCGTCGCCGCCCATCAGCAGCACCGAGAATTCGAGCTTGTCGGGATCGCGCCCGAATTCTTTCGCCATCGATTTGATTTGCGGGATACACTCGCGCGCCTTCTCGACACTAAGGCCGCCCGGACACCATCCGTCGGCGTAACGCGCGACTCGTTTCAGCGCGTACTTGGGATCGTGCGCGCCGAGCAATATCGGCGGTCCCGGTTTCTGCACCGGCTTAGGCCCGAGCTTCACCGGCGGGAACTTGACGAACTCGCCCGCATAGCTGACGTCGTCGCCGCTCCACAGCATTCGCAGCGCCTCGACCGACTCGCGCAGATGCTGCCAGCGATGCGCGAAATCGACACCCATGACTTGCGCCTCTTCGCGGAACCATCCGGCGCCGACGCCCAGGATGAGCCGCCCCTTCGAATACAGATCGATCGACGCCGTCACCTTCGCCGTCTCGATCACATCGCGCTGCGGCAGCAGGCAAATCGCGGTGCCGATTTTTATTCGCGAGGTCGCATCGGCGGCGATCGCCAGCGCGACGAACGGATCGATCAGACGCGCGTAGAACTCGGGAACCTTGCCGTCGCGCGATCGCGGATAGTGCGTCGTGTAAGTGCTCGGCACCACCATGTGTTCCGCGACGAAGAACGATTCGAAGCCGAGGTTCTCGGCCTCGCGCGCGATCGCGCCCGGATTTCCCGATTGCTCGGTGAGAAATACCAACGCGCCAATTTTCATCGATACGACCTCGCTCGTGGCGTTTTGATCGAGCGCCACCATAGCACCGAATCGTGCGTAACAGGTTGCGCCGCGAACTTCTCGGCGCTCGCCACAAAGCGCTAGTATCCCGCCAGAATCGCGGAGAAGAAAAATGGCGCTAACGCAATCGAGTCGATTCCAGTTCACGCCCGATCTCAGCATCTGCCGCGTCCTGAACGGGATGTGGCAAGTCTCCGGCGCGCACGGGCGCATCGATCCCGCGCGCGCAGTGGCTGAGATGTTCGCCTATCACGACGCCGGCTTCACCACCTGGGACCTCGCCGATCACTACGGCCCCGCCGAGGATTTCATCGGCGAGTTCCGTCGCGAGTTCGCCGCGCGCCACGGCGCTGAGCGACTCGCCGAGATTCAGGCATTCACCAAGTGGGTGCCGCGGCCGGGCCGAATCACGCGGCGGATGGTCGATGACGCAATCGGGCGCTCCCTGTCACGGATGAACGTCGAGCGTCTCGACCTGCTGCAATTTCATTGGTGGGATTACGCCGACGCGAGCTATCTCGACGCGCTCAAGCATCTCGCCGACTTGGCTAGCGAGGGCAGGATTCGTCATCTCGCGCTCACCAACTTCGACACCGAGCGCGTGCGCATCATCACCGACAGCGGCATCCGCATCGTGTCGAACCAGGTGCAGTACTCGATTGTCGATCGGCGTCCCGAAGTCCTGATGGCGCCTTACTGCCGCGCTCACAACATCACGCTGCTCACCTATGGCACCGTGCTCGGCGGATTGCTCTCGGAGAAATTTCTTGGTCGCAGCGAGCCGAATCGCGGCGAACTCAACACCGCGTCGATGCAGAAATATCGCAACATGATCGACGCGTGGGGCGGATGGGCGCTCTTCCAGGAATTGCTCGGCGCGCTGAAACCGATTGCCGACAAGCACCGCGTGAGCATCGCGAATGTCGGCGTGCGCTACATCCTTGATCGTCCGGCGGTGGCGGGCGTGATCGTCGGCGCGCGGCTCGGAGTCGCCGAGCATATCGCGGACAATGCGCGCGTGTTCGGCTTCGCGCTCGACGCCGACGATCGCGCGAGCATCGACGCAGTGCTTGCGCGATCGCGCGACCTGATGAATTCGATCGGCGATTGCGGCGACGAATATCGCTAGCGCGATCAGAAAACGATCGGCAATTCCAGGTACTTCGTGCGCGAGTGAGTGTTTCCTGATCATCCAAGATAGTCAGCGGCTTTCAAATCACGAGCGCCCCTGCTATCGAACAAATATTCCCGCGAGGAGACTATTCATAAATGGATCGTCTGAAAAACAAAGTGGCGCTGATTTCGGGCGGCGCGCGCGGACAAGGCGCGGCCGAGGCGCGATTGTTCGTCAACGAGGGCGCCAAAGTTGTGATCGGCGACGTGCTCGACGAACAGGCCGCCGCCGTCGCGCGCGAAATCAATGTGAAGGATCGCGCAGTCGTCGCGGTCCACCTCGACGTGACCCGCGCTGACGATTGGCGGAGCGCGGTCGCGCTCTGCGAGAAGGAATTCGGCGGCCTCGACATCCTGGTGAATAACGCCGGCATCTTCAACACCTCGGGCCTCGAGGACACCAGCGAGGAACTCTGGGACGCCATCGTGAGCATCAATCAGAAAGGCGTGTGGCTCGGGATGAAAGCGGCGATCGCGGCGATGCGGCGTCGCGGCGGCGGCTCGATCGTGAATATCTCGTCGGTCGCGGGACTTACCGGTTCCACCGGCTCGACTGCTTACCACGGCACCAAGGGCGCGGTGCGGCTGCTGACCAAGGCCGCGGCGGTTCAGTATGCGAGCGCGGGGATTCGCGTCAACTCGGTGCATCCGGGGCTTATCGGAACGCAGATGATCGACATCATCCCGAAAGAGCAACGCGAGTGGTACGTCAAAAACGTGGTGCCGATGGGACGCGAAGGCACGCCTGAAGAAGTCGCCAAGCTGGTGCTGTTCCTCGCGAGCGACGACGCATCCTACTGCACCGGCGCGGAGTTCGTCGTCGATGGCGGCATGACCGCGACCTGACATCGATTGCACCAGCCAGGAGGTGTCACGTGCATCTGGACGAAATCGATTTGCTGGATGCGGAGCGCTTCGAGCAAAGCGTTCCGCACGAATGGTTCACCTGGCTGCGCCATCACGCGCCAATCTACAAGCATCGCGAGCCCAACAACGGACCAGGCTTCTGGGTGATCACGCGCTACGATGATGTAGTCCAGGTGAATCGCGACGGAGTGACCTTTTCGTCGGAGCAGAGCCGCGGCGGCGTCGTTGCGATGGAAGATGCGGCCGCGGCGGCGGACTTGAGCGCGCAGGGGCGCATGATGCTCACGATGGATGCGCCCGACCATACGCGCTACCGCTCGCTCGTGAATCGCGGTTTCACGCCGCGGATGATCAACGCGCTCGGCGGACGCATCCGCGAGATGGTGATCAAAATCCTCGAGCCGGCGCTCGAGAAACGCGATTGCGATTTCGTCGTTGAGGTCGCGTCGGAGTTGCCGCTACAGGTCATCGCCGAGATGCTCGGTGTGCCGTTCGAGGATCGCCACAAGCTGTTCGAGTGGAGCAACCGCATGATCGGCAGCAAGGATCCCGAATATGCGGTGAGCGAGCAGATGGCGCAGCATGCCGCGATCGAGATGTACATGTACTCGAACGAACTCGCGAAGCAGCGCCGCGAGGACCCGCGCGACGATATCGTCACCACGCTGCTGAAACCGGATGCGAACGGCGACAGCCTCTCCGAGATGGACTTCAACGTGTTCTTCCTGCTGCTGGCGGTGGCCGGCAATGAGACGACGCGCAACGCGCTCTCGCACGGCGTGCACGCGCTGATCGATCATCCGGCGCAGTATCGCAAGCTGGTCGAGAATCCGTCGCTGGTGACGTCGGCAACCGAAGAGGTCCTGCGCTGGGCGTCGCCGGTGATGTATTTCCGCCGCAACGTGACGAAGGATACCGAGGTGCGCGGGCAGCAGATCAAGGCGGGCGACAAGGTGGGCATCTGGTACATCTCCGCCAATCGCGACGAGGAGATTTTCGAAAATCCCTTTACGTTCGACATCGCGCGCTCGCCCAACGAGCACGTGGCCTTCGGCGGCGGCGGTCCGCACTTTTGCCTCGGCGCGAGCCTCGCGCGGATGGAGATAAGCATCCTGCTCGAGGAACTCGCGAAGCGGGTCGGCGCGATCGAGCAAATCGGCGAGGTGAAGCGCCTTCGCTCGAACTTCATCAACGGGATAAAGCATCTGCCGGTGCGGCTGACGCCGTCGAGGCGCGACGCGTCGCACTAGGCAGGCATCATCACGCGGGCTCGAACAGGTTGATGCCGTCGGCGTTGCGGACGCGGCCGCGGCGTCCGACGAATTCCTCGCGCTCGAGATCGGCGAGAATCTCGCGAGGTGCGCGCGCGAAGAATCGCTGGCCGGTCGCGAGGCGTCCAATCACGATCGCGCTTGCGGGAAGGCCCGCGCGATCGTGCTCGACGGTGTAAGTCTCGATCGTCGCGGGACCTTCAGCCTGTTCGATCACGGCAACCGCCGGATGGGCCGGCTCCTTGAATGCGGAGTAAGCGAAGTCGCGCTCGGGCGACCGCGTGTTGTAGATCGCAGCCGCGTGCTTGGTGAAGTACCAGCCGAGGCCGGTCGTCATGCCGAACTCGCCGGGATGGGCGCGCAGGCGCGAAGTCATCGCGGCGATCGAATGGGTCACGTAGTTGTTGGCGGGGCCGCCGGCGAAGGGCAATCCGCCGGTCACGCTGAAGCCGCGCCGCTCGCCGAGCTTCATGCCGACTGCCTCCATCGCAAATTCGACCGCAACCGGAAAGCAGCTATAGAAGTCGAAGTGTGAAACCGCGGCGGCATCGATCGCCGCGCCGCTCAGCGCCGCATCGACGCAGTTTTGCAGCATCGGGGAGCGCGCGAAACTCATCCGCTCGCTCATCCACCATCCGTCGGTCGCGTCTGCTGCGGCATGAATGTAAACGAGCTTGTGATTGGGAACGCCGAGACGGCGCGCCTCGCTCTCGCTCGCGAGAATCACCGCGGCCGCGAGATCGACTTCCATGATCGCGTTCATCAGCTTCGTGTAGGGAAAACATATGATGCGATTGTCCGGCGTCGCGGTGGCGATTTCGCCAGCGGTGCGCTCCTTCGGGAACCACGCGTACGGATTGGCCGCGGCAACCTTGCTCATCGACGACCACAACTGGCCGAGGCGTTCGCGATGCTCGGCTAGGGACCATCCGTTTCGCGCGCGATAGGCATTCTCGTAGAGCGGATAAACCTGGATCGGCATTCGCGCGCCGTGACGATCTTCGTAAGCATTCGAGCCCATGCGCGGATCGCCCATCATCTCGGGCTCGCCGGTTCCGCGGTTCAAATCCCAATTGACGCCACCGGTCTTTTGCGCGTGACGCTGCGAGTAAATAGCTTCGGCGCCGACCACGATCGCGGCGCGAATTTTTCCGGCGGCGATTTCGCCCGCAAGATAATTGACCAGGAATTGCGGCGTGTTGCCGCCGAAGGTGGTGTAAATCTTTCGCTTCGGATCGATGCCGAGGCGCTGTGCCAGTGCGTCGGGCGCGTTCTGATATCGCGCGGAAACGATACTCGGGATGGCGATGGCGTCGATCGACTTGAGCAGATCCGGTGCGCCCGAATCTTCGGCCGCGGCGCGCGCGACCAGCTCCATCATAGCGAGCGGTTCCGGCGCCATCGCGAGACCCGCCGCTCTCGGATTGTACTGCGCGACTCCTGCGATTACTGGAAGATTTGTTTGCATCGGAAGCACCGCGCCGAGGTAAGTGAATCGATCACCTGATCGAACACATAAATTGAAAATGCCGAAGTGGAGATTCCTTTTCGCGGATTCTAGAATGAAGCTTGGCGCCGCGTCCAATTCAACGAACGAAGCAATCCGCTAAAGAGTGATGAAAGAAAAAATAATTCCGTTGGGCAACGATCGCTCGGCGCTGCTGGTGGTCGATATGCAGCCGGATTTCATGCCGGGCGGCGCGCTCGCGGTGCAAGGCGGCGATGAGATCGTTGCTCCGCTCGGAGCGCTGATGGAATCGGGGCTGTTCGATGTGATCGTTGCGACGCAGGATTGGCATCCGCGCGATCATGTTTCATTCGCCAGCAATCATCCGGGGCGGATGCCGTTCGAGACGATCGAGCTTTACGGATATCCGCAAACGCTGTGGCCCGATCATTGTGTGCAAGGGACGCCCGGCGCCGAGTTGCACTCAGGATTGCCGTGGCATCGAGCTAGCGCGATCATCCGCAAGGCGACCGACGCGTCGACCGATTCGTACAGCGCGCTGCGCAACAACTGGAATCCGCACGGTGAACGTCCGCCGACCGGCCTCGGCGGTTATCTGATCAACCGCGGAGTCGAGCACGTCTTCGCATGCGGCCTCGCGCGCGATTACTGCGTCGCGTGGAGCGCAGAAGACGCGCGCGATGCGGGGTTTAGCGTGTCGGTGATCTGGGATCTGTGCCGCTCGATCGATCCTTCAAGGGACGATGCTCTTCGCGACGATTTGGATGCGCGAGGTATCGCGATCGTCACCGCCGCGCAGGTTGCGCAATTGCTCGCATCTGCATGCGAGTGATCGCGCGCGTGCGCTGGCAAGACCGATTCAAATGCGCTATCGAACCTTCAGGAATTTAAATCCCCGCATCGCCGAGACAGACAAAAATGAAAATCGGACTCCTCGCCTTCGTCACAGAAACCACAGTCGATCCCGGCGCGGTCGCGCGCAAATGCGAATCGCTCGGCTTCGATGCGATCTTCATCCCCGAGCATCCCATCATCCCGGTCACGCATCGCACGCCTTATCCGGCCGGCGACGGCAAAATTCCCGAAAATTATTCTCACATGCCCGACCCGTTCGTCAGCCTCGCGATCGCCGCCGCAGCCACCTCGAAGATCAAGCTCGGCACCGGCATCTGCCTTGTCCCCGAGCGCGATCCGATTCTGCTCGCCAAGGAAGTCGCGACGCTCGATTTCTACTCGGGCGGCCGCTTCATCTTCGAAATCGGCGCAGGATGGCTCGCGGATGAATCCGAGATCATGGGAATCGATTTCAAAAAGCGATGGCCGATCACGCGCGAATACGTCCGCGCGATGAAGCAGCTATGGACCCAGCCCGAGCCCAGCTTCGACGGCGAGTACGTGAAGTTCCCGCCTGTCAGGCACTATCCGAAGCCCGTGCAGAAGCCTCATCCACCGATTCATATCGGCGCGGGCGGCAGCGGGCTAGGTCCCAACGATCGCGCGCTCAAAAATGTCGTCGCGATCGCCGATGGATGGAGCCCGATCGGAATCAGTCCTGAGGCGCTCGTGCCGGAATTGGAAAAGCTGAAGCAGATGTGCGGCGAAGCCGGCCGCGACTTCTCCAAGCTCACGATTTCGATCTACCAGCTAGCCGCGCAGAATGATCCGAAGCCGGAGATCGCGCGCTATGAACGCGCGGGTGTGCATCGCATCATTATATCTACTAACCACCTCGAGCCCGGCAGAGCCGACCGCGAGCTTGAGTCGCTTGCGCGGATCTACTTGAACTAGCATCGACAGGAGGCCGCCGTGTCCGAGCTTGCCTATTCCAGCGCAATCACGATCGCGAACAGAATTCGCAGCCGCGAAATCTCCAGTAGAGAGGCGCTCGACTACTTTCTCGCGCGCGTCGAAGCACTCGACCAGCGAATCAATTGTGTCGTGACGATCGACGCCGAGCGCGCGCGCAAGGAAGCTGATGCTGCCGACGCGGCGCTCGCGCGCGGCGAAGTAAGCGGTCCGCTGCATGGCGTGCCGATAACAATTAAGGACTCGTTCCAGACCAGGGGAATGAGAACAACTTCAGGCGCGCCCGAACTTGCTGATTTCGTGCCTGAAGAGGATGCGTGGCCGGTCGCACGCCTGCGTGAAGCAGGAGCAATCATCTACGGCAAGACCAACGCGCCTATCTATGCGGGCGACTTACAAAGCTACAACGAAGTATTCGGTACCACCAACAATCCCTACGACGTGTCGCGAACTCCCGGCGGTTCATCCGGCGGCTCGGCCGCGGCGCTCGCATGCGGCTTTACTCCACTCGAACTGGGCAGCGATATCGGCGGCTCGATTCGCCTGCCGTCTCATATGTCGGGTATCGCAGGCCATAAGCCCAGCTATGGAATCGTACCGGCGCACGGACAGATTCCCGGCCCGCCGGGAACGCTTACGATGGCCGATCTTGCCGTCGCAGGACCGATGGCGCGCACTGTCGAAGATCTCGAGCTAGGGCTCGATCTTATGGCCGGTCCCAATCGCTGGGAACGTCCGGCATGGCGCCTCGATTTGCCGCAACCGCGTCATCAGAGCCTTAAGCAATACCGCATAGCAGCCTGGCTCGACGATCCACGTTGCCGGGTAGAACCAGAGATGCGCGATCTGCTGGAGAAGGCAACACGGATGCTCGCTCAGGCTGGCGCGTGGGTTGACTATGAGGCGCGGCCTGCCTTTACCTTGGAGAAGGCAGTCGACACCTTCTTTGCCCTGTTACAAGCTGCGCTCGCGGGTGGCGTAGCTCTTAACCGGATCGAGGGCTACGCCGCGTCGCCGGGCGATACCCCGGCTGCGCGCACGAAACGCCAACTGGCGATCAGGCATCGCGAGTGGCTGACCTACAATGAGCGGCGTTTGCAGATGCGCAAACGCTGGGAGGAGTTCTTCACGCAGTGGGACGCCATCTTGTTACCCGTGATGCCTTGTCCCGCGATTCCGCACGATCATAGCGAGCCTCAAGCTACCCGTATCGCGTGGGTCGGTGGTGAGCAGCGCCCTTACTGGGATCTTACCGCTTGGATGGCGCCGGCCGGCGTTTGCTACTTGCCGGCTACCGTGATCCCGGTCGGATGCCTTAGCACCGGGCTGCCAGTCGGCATCCAGATTGTAGGTCCCTATTTGCACGATCGCACGACACTTAGTCTCGCCAAACACTTTCTTGCCCTGCTAGGAGGTTGTCCCCGTCCACCCGGCTTTTGAGTAAGTCGTGCGATAGTGATGAGAGTCCGAAACCCATAGGCGGTTCGGATTCTTGCTCCTCGTATCCGACTTACATGGCCTAGCCGCGGCCGACTAAAGGCATCTTGGTCGCCATCACGGTCATGAATTGCACGTTGGCATCGAGCGGCAACGTCGCCATGTAAATCACCGCGCGTGCAACGTGCTCTGCGTCCATGGTCGGCTCGGCAACTATCGAACCGTTAGCTTGAGGGACGCCTTTGCTCATCCTGCGCGTCATCTCGGTCGCGGCATTCCCGATATCGATCTGCCCGCAAGCGATATCGTACTTGCGGCCGTCGAGCGATGTCGCTTTGGTCAGGCCGGTCATTCCGTGCTTGGTCGATGTATAGGGAGCAGAGTTAGGTCTGGGGCTGTGCGCGGAAATCGATCCATTGTTGATGATACGTCCGCCGCGCGGATCCTGGTTCTTCATGATCCTGAAAGCTTCCTGGGTGCAGAGAAACGCGCCGGTCAGATTGATATCGACCACCGCCTTCCATTGCTCGTAAGTGAGATCCTCAAGCGGTATCGGCGGCGCACCGACTCCCGCATTGTTGAATAGCAGGTCGAGCCTACCAAAGGCCGTGGCCGTTTCGGCGAAAAGAACTTTCACCGCGGCCGGATCGGCTACGTCAGTCGGAACGACCAGCGTCGGCGATCCTGATCCCTTCCCGTCTGCGGCCGTTGCCTCAAGCGGTTCCTTGCGGCGTCCGGCGAGTACAACCGCATAGCCTTGCTGCATGAGAGCTAGCGCGACCTGTTTGCCTATGCCCGTTCCCGCGCCTGTTACAATGGCAACTTTAAGATTCGGTTCCATCCCGCGATTCCTTAAGAGTGTCGAGCACCTAGATTAACTTTATGCCGGTAGTAGCTTCAAGCTCAGCTATAGCTTGAGGCCCGTTCTCCACCTTGATTGTCGCCATACCCATCGCGCGCGCCGGTTTGAGATTGACTCCCAAGTCATCCAGGTACACACACGCTTCGGGCCTGACCCCAAGCTTGTCGCACATCATCAGATAGATGCGCGGATCGGGTTTGCGGATGCCGATCTTGGACGATTCTATCAACTCGTCGAACAGTTCCATGATTTCGCGCGCATAGAGCGACCGGTCCGCCGTGTCGCCGCTCGCCGCGTTCGACGGCATGTTGTTAGTGATGCATCCAGTCTTGAACCTGGTCTTGAGGCGGCGCAGCGCCTCGATCATCTCCGGCCGGAAATCGCCCGCCAGCAGCGCGACGACGTCGCGGCCCGGTATATGATGGCCAAGCGCCATCGCTTCCGCCGCGAAGGCAAGGTCGAAGCCGTCAAGGTCCAGATGCGAGCGCTCGAACTTGGCCCACGCGTTGTTTTCATGATTGGTGGAATTGATTTTGCGGATCAGTCCAACCGGAATCCCCTTCTCGCGCTCGTAGCGCTCGAACGCGTGGAACGGTGAGGTCGTGAACACGCCGCCGAAATCCCATATCACAGCTTCGATCATACGATTCTCAATAACATTGATCCGCTGAAGAGCGAATATGGTCGCTCCGGGAGCCGGTCTGTGATTTTATAACTGCCACCCGGAGTCGAAAAGTTGAAAGCGCCGAGAAAGTTCTGCGAGCTTCGTAAAATCATCGGGCGAGGCCGCGGATGAATAGCCGCCGGCAACGCGCCGCATGGACGATGCTGGGCGTGGCGCTGCTCTGCATCCTGATCTACGAATCGGGGCCGCGTCGGATCGTCACGGATCTCTCTTCGGTTGGCATCGGGCTGGTAGCGATAATCCTGCTTGAGTTCATCGTCGACGGATTCAACACGCTGGGATGGTGGTTCACTTTCCCGTCCGAACTTCGGCGTGGCAGCTATCGGCGACTCTTCTTCGTGAGACTAGCCGGCACCGCGCTCAATCAGACCATTCCGGCCGCGTCGATCGGCGGCGAGCCGGCCAAGGTGTATCTACTAACCCCGGATTTTCCAGTCGCGACCGCTATCGCCAGCGTGCTCACGTCCAGCATGACCTTCAGCCTGTCGAAGGTCGTGTTCATCGCGTGCAGCGTAGTCGTTACTTGGCCTCGGTTTCATCTGCCGCACGGATTCTCGGTCGCGGTGCTGAGCGGCTTCATCGTTACGCTGGGCGGAATCCTCGTATTGCTGGTCTTTCAACTGCGCGGTTTCACCACCGCGACCAAGCTTATCATCGCGCGAATCCCGATGCCGGAGCGATGGCGGCAAGGCATCCACCGCCTCACTCCAAACGTCGATCAGGAGATCATCGACTTCTATCGCTCACGTCCGCGCGATTTGCTACTCGCCGCGCTGTCGCATCAACTTGCCTTCGGATGCGGCGTCATCCAGGTTTGGCTGCTGCTCGGCTGGCTCGGACTGCCTCGCGAACTAGTGACTTGCCTTGCTATAGAATCCTTCACGATGCTGCTCGGCTTTGTGACCTTCGTGGTTCCTGATTCGATTGGAGTGCAGGAAGGAAGCAGGCTGATCGCATTCACCGCGCTAGGAATGCCCGCCGCGGCCGGCGTAGCTGTTGGAATAGCGTTCCGGCTGACTTCGATCGTAGGCGCGGCTGCAGGCCTGTTAGCTTTTTCGATTTTGAAAGGACGGCGGCCAGCCGACTTAGTTAGTGGCCGGACCAATCAAGCTATTGCGCCACCGGGCTGATGTGACTAACTGGTAATTCCGGTGCCGGTCCTTTCAACAGCCTCGCCGACGCACCACCATGCATGAATCGCGGCTGTGATACCTGCCCATGCGACTGCCATATAGAAGCCATAGGCCGGGAGTCCAATCAAAATCCAGGGCAGGAACAACCAGTTGTAGATGTTTCTCCGGCCGGCAATCAGGCGGAACCGGGCTAGAAAGTGAGTCGCGTTGTCCACGCTGCGTCCCCATCTGACGTCAGCTACCGAGTAAACGATATTGTCGATCAAATCGAACGCTACCATTAGAACCGCGGCGGTCCATGCGAACTCAAAGCCACTGCGGGGCAGGTAGAATCCCAATGCAATGTACCAGGAGTTCTCATAGAAGAAGTCGAGCACGTGTTCGTACTCGCCAGCCTTTGAGGTCGTGCGGGTGATGCGCGCGAGTTTGCCATCCACACCGTCCAGCACCTCGACAAATACCGCAAGCAGTACGCCGAAGCGCAACCATCCGGAGTAGTAGAGCAGGCTCACCACGAAACCTAGGGCCGTGGTTATAAGAGTGACCTGGTTCGCGGTAATCGCAGTAGGTGCGAGCCATCGAACGAGCAAACTCTCGAAGTAGGGGTCAAAGTATTGCGCTGGCAGTTCGAGCGTGCGCCTTTGGATGTAGTCTAACAGGATTGGCCAACAAGCTTCGGCGTCCGCTTCGGTGGCGATCCGGCGAAGATGGAATGGAACCTCGCCGTGCATCGCGTCCCAGTAAGTGGGCATCGCACTGACCGCCGCAACTTCGATACGCGCAGCGTCGAAGCTGGTAGCATCGAGCGATCGCGCATGGAGAACGGCCGCGACCTCGGGAGCCTCGCCGGCTTTTGGACTTAGGATCGTGTCGATACTTTGTTCAGCGAGCCACGCTAGCAGCCGCTGATCGATTAGCAGATCCGCAGCAACTGCGATGAAGCGATCGGCGAGATAGGGGCGCGCGTCGCGCATCATTGCCCATGCGTCGGAGCCCGCGGCATCGTGATAGGTGACTGCTTTGCGGACTCGCTTCGATGGCTTCGGCAAGGACGAATCGCGAGGCTTCAGCAACGAGATTCTATCGACGGCTCCCAGTTCGGATAGCTGGCGCAGTAACCGCTCGAGCAGGGTAATCCCGCCGACCAGCCGCAAAGTATTGCCCATCTCTGGGGCATATACGACGACCGCCTGAATTCGCGCAGGAGCGACACCTCGCTCACTGTAGGTGTCCGGGAGATGTTCGAGCGCCTCACCCATGAACTAAGGCTGCTGGTGCGCAGCGACGGGCCGGCGCCCGTTGCGAGTGCTGCGTCCGATACCGGTCGCGAGCGAGATGCTGCTGCGCAGGCTTTTGAAGGGTTCACCTAGCGAGTGCGAGATCATGCGGACGCATCCGAGACAGCATCCTTCTTCACAGGGCTTGTGGCGATTGTTGCGCCGAAGTTCGGCCAGGTCCAACTCTGCCAGCGGGAATGAATAGTCGCGCTGCTGGGCGCACCATTGCACCGAGCCTTTGGAGTTAACGTACAGGAACTTGAAGCCCGCGAGACACTTCCACTTTCTCGAAAAGTCGCCCAGCAGCATCTCCTGTAAGTGCTCGCCGTAGAAATTCATGCCCTCGAAGACGCCGTAGCGGCGCAGGATGCTGAGAAACTTTTCGCCTCTGATCGCGAGGCGACCGCCGCGCCCGTGCATGATCGAAAAGCCAAAGGCGAACGGAAATTCCTTCAAGTGATCGCGGAAGCGATCATAATCCGGCAGTGTTTCCTCGTTCAAAACGGTCTGGACTTCGACCTGGAACCTGGCGTGCGCGGCGAGCAGCTTCATCCGCGGCATCAGCGACTTGAGCGACTTGACCGAGCGTGGGGTGGGCTCGATCGAATCAACCGATAGCTGCATGAAGTCGAGGCCGGAATCGTTGAGTCGCTCGATCACTCGCTCAGTCAGAAAGAAACCGTTGGTGATGACGGTCGTGACGTTCGACCCGCCGCGCTTGGTCTTGATATGCGCGATCAGCTCGGGCAGGCCAGGGTGCATAAGCGGTTCGCCGCCGAGCAGGTCGTACACCAACACGCCAAGCTGGTCGAGGTCGTCGATGCGAGTTTTCAGATCGGGCAGCGGGACGGTAGGTCCACCGGGCGTGTACTCGTCACAATAGTCGCAGGTTAGATTGCAATCGTCGGTTACTACTACCTGAGCGTACATCGGGCGCGAGTCCAACACGCGCTTCGCGCCGGTTAGCAAGAATTGGCGATCGACCCCCATCGAAGCCCTCCCTCGGAAACAAAGTGCCGAAACTTCCGATGCAGATAGCACAGCAAGTTTATAAACGCATCTGGGTGGTCGAGAGGGTTGGCGCGGGAGCTCCCCGACGTTTCACGTGAAACGTTCTGATGCGCACGATCATGGTGTAGAAAAAGGGTCGCCGATAGCGGCGTTATCGATACGCGGCGGCCTGGATTCCGTACAGTTCGGCGTACTGGCCGCCCTTCGCCATTAACGCTTCATGCGTGCCGACTTCGGCGACGCGCGCGCCGTCGAGCACGACGATCTGATCGGCCATCCGCACCGTGCTGAAGCGATGCGAGATCAGGATCGTGATGCGCCCATCGCGGCCGTTGCCGATGCCGCCATTATGCCCGCCGCCGCGAGCCGCCGCGGCGTAGCGCTCGAAGAGTGCGTGCTCGGTCTCGGCGTCGAGCGCCGCAGTCGGTTCGTCGAGTATCAGCAGCAGCGGATGATCGCGCATGAAGCCGCGCGCGAGTGCTAATTTCTGCCACTGGCCGAAGCTCACCTCGACTCCGTCGGGCCAGGTCGGACCAAGCTGCGTCTCGAGGCCCGCGGCGAGCCGCGCGATCACGTCGTCGGCGCCCGCGCGTTCGACCGCGGTGAGGACGGCCGCCTGATCGTAGAGTCGCGGAACGTCGCCGACGCCTACTGAGTGGCGCGCGCGAAACTCGAACTTAAAAAAATCCTGGAACGCGCCCGCGACGTGCGCCCGCCAATCCAGCGCTGGAATCCGCGCGAGATCGATTCCATCGACGAGGATTCGTCCGTGGTCAGGTTGATAGAGCCGCGCGAGCAGCTTGACCAGCGTGCTCTTGCCCGCGCCGTTCTCGCCGACGATCGCGACGACCGATCCCGGTTTCAGATTCAGGTTCACGTCTTCGAGCACGTGGCGAGTCGTGCCGGGATACGCGAAGGAGACGTGTTCGAACCGGATTCCATCGACCAGCCGCTCGGGCGCCGGCGTGTCGGCATGCTCCTCCAGCGACGCGGCATAATCCTCCAGCCAGGCGAGACGTTTCGAGCCGTCGAGCCAGATGCCGCGCAGGAATCCGATCTCGCCGACCGTCGCGCCGATATACGCCGACAGCCGCGAGCCCGCCGCCAGCACCAGCAGCACCTGTCCGGGCGTCGCGCGGAGATTCACCGTCACGAACACCACCGCGCCGATATAGCCGGCGCCGAAAATCAGCCACGCGATCGTATGCCATCCCGCGCTGCCCCATCGCGCCGACGCCACCGGCCCGTACCATCGCTCCCACGCCTCGCGCCGCAGTTTCACCAGCCGATTCCCGATCCGCGTGACGCGCACTTCTTTGCCGGGCGGCGCAGTGGTGGCGATGGTGAAGAGATGCCGCGCGAGCCGATTCGCCGATGCGCCTTGTTCCTCCGCCGCGCGCTCGATACCGGGGCGCCATGTCGAAGTCAGCACAGTAGGCAGCGCGAACGCCGCGAGGAGCGCCAGCGCCGGATTGATCGACATCAGCAGCGCGACCGTCACGCCGAGCCGCAGAATCCATCCGCAGGTCGAGAACAGCGACATGTACATATGATCGAGCACGAACACCTGGTCGCGCAGCACCGCGAGCCGATCGAGATACTCGGGGCGCTCATGATGAGCGATCGTTGCGACCGTGGCCTGCAGCCGCGCGACGTGCGACTCGAGCGCGATCGTCAGCCGATCGCGAAACCGGCGCTGGATACGGTCGCTCGTCACACGGAGAAACCAGGTGCCCACCGCCGACACGCCAAGCCCAATCGCGGCGGCGAACAACTCGGTGCGATGATGGCCCGTCACTCCGTCGGCCAGCAGCATCAGCCACAATGCCATCAGCGCGTCGGGCAGCGCCGACAGCAGCGACAGCCCGAACGCGACCGTCAGCAGGCGCGGCTCCGCTTGGTAGCCGCGCTTCAGCGCGCGCCACATCGCGGGTATCGCAGCCGGCAAATCGTCACGCGGGCTCATCGAGCGCGACACCTCCTTCCGCGTCGTCCGCGGCATCGGTGAAGCGCGACGCCTGCAACTCGAACATCGTGCGATAGCGTCCGCCGGCCGCCATCAACTCATCATGCGTGCCGAGTTCGATCACGCGGCCGTGCTCGAGTACGCAGATGCGGTCCGCGTGACGCACGGTCGAGAATCGATGCGATATCAAGATCGTCGTCGCATGATGCGTCGCCTTCAGAATCCGCTCGAAGATTTCCTGCTCGCCGCGCACGTCGAGTTGCGCGGTCGGCTCGTCGAGCAGCACCACGCCCGCGCCTAGCCGCACCGAGCAGAGCGCCCGCGCGAGCGCGATTCGCTGCCATTGCCCGCCCGACAGATCGGTGCCGCCCGGGTAGCCGCGCGCGAGAATCGTATCGAGCGCTGCGAGACGTGACGCGCCGGCCTCAGCGAGCGCCTGCTCGATCTCGGCGTCGGGCGCTCCCTCAGGTGACACGTTGTCGCGGAGCGGCAACTCGAACTTCGTGAAGTCCTGGAACACCGCCGTCACGCGCTCGCGCCACGCGTCGAGATCGATTTCCCGCAAATCGATCCCATCGATCTCGATTGCGCCTTCCTGCGGATCATAGAGCCGGCAGAGCAACTTCGCGAGCGTCGTTTTGCCCGCGCCGTTCTGGCCCACGATCGCGAGCGACGAGCCAGCGGGAATCGTCAAATCGAAACCGTCGAGCACTGGCTCGCCGGTGGTTGGATAGGCGAAGCGCACGTTCCGAAACCGGATCTCCCGCGCCGGCATATTCGTCGCGGCTTGTTCGCCGCGCACGAGATTGCCCGCCAGGGTCATCGCATCCTGCAGCCGCAGCACCGCGCCCGCCGGCGCCGACGCACCATCGAGCGCCCACGACAGTCCACCGAATGCGATCATGCTCGTGCTGACCGCCGCGCTCGCGAAGGTGACGACTTGCCCCACCATGATACGTCCCGCCGCGGCGTCGCTCGCGATCGCCCAGAACACCAGCAGGTTCGCCGATAGCACGAGCAGCAGGCTCCAGAGCACTGGCCGCTCGCGCAGCCGCGTCGCCTCCCAGCGCAGATCGAACAGACGCCGCCGCCTCGACGTGAATCGCTCGATCGTCCATCCCGCGAGCCCGAACAGGCGCAGTTCCTTCGCCGCCGGCGGATCGACCGCGAGCCGGTATGCGTAGTCGGCGTGGCGCTGCGCCTCGCGAACCTCGTCAGTATTGCGATCGCGCCACACGCCGCTCTCCCGCAGCAGCCAATGCGTCGCGAGCCACGCGCCAGCGAGCAGAATCGGCGCCCACCACGCATACGCGGCGAGCACCAACGCCGATAGCAGTCCGCCGACCATCTCGACCAGGCCCGACGCGATGAAGTCCATCGAGATACTCATCGGCGGTCCGCTGATTCCAAGATCGAAGTCGCGCGCCATCGCGAGGTCGGTCGTGAGTCGCGGGTCTTCGAGATGCCCCATGCCGGGCGGAGTGACGCAGGCGGTCGTCAATTGATCGTAGAGCCACGCCGCAGTGCGGCTGCCGAGATTCGCGCCAACCGCATGATGAAGCGGCGGCAGGATCTGCAGCAGGACGAACACTGCGCCGACGGCGAGCAGCGGCGCCGCGAGCGAATTGCCGCGCTGCACCGCGCCGACCAGCACGCCCATCGCGATCGCGAACAGCGCCGGCAACAGTCCGCGCAACCAGAGCGCGGCCCACCATGCGATCGCGAGCGCACGATCGGCTTGCAGCAAAACGCCGAGAAATTTCCACTCGGCGCGCGCTTTCAGGCGATCGATCATCGGCATCATCACTCTATCGTATAACCGTTTTGAGCGTGCGCGGGTTACGCGCTCGAGAGAATAGACCCGACTAATCCAGTGTCTGCAACCGCTGACCGAATTTGCCGTAGCGGTTCGGTATCTGCTTGAATATTATCGCCGATTTGAGTATCGCTCAGTAACTATCCGATCGTTCAATAACGCGTCTCAACAATCCGCGTGTGCTGCCCGCCACGCCCGATGGAGTTCGCCAATGAGTGAAGTCGCCAAGGTCGAGTCCGCCACCAACGGTAATCAAGCGATCGATTTCGACCCCGAAGTTCTGCGTGCCAAGTACCGCGAAGAGCGCGACAAACGCGTGCGCGTCGATGGCAATGAACAGTACGTCGAAGTGAAGGGTGATTACAGCCGTTACGTGGACGATCCCTATGTCGCCCCGGGCTTTACCCGCGAACCGCTCACCGACGATGTCGAAGTATTGATCATCGGCGGCGGCTTCGGCGGCCTGCTGGCGGGCGCGCGCTTGCGCGAGGCCGGCGTCCAGAGCATCCGCATGATTGAGAAGGGCGGCGATTTCGGCGGCACCTGGTACTGGAACCGCTATCCGGGCGCGCAGTGCGATATCGAGGCCTACATCTATCTGCCGCTGCTCGAGGAAACCGGCTACATCCCCAAGGAAAAGTACTCCTACGCGCCGGAAATCCTGGCCCATTCGCGGCGCATCGCCGAGAAATTCGACCTCTATCGCGACGTATGCTTCCAGACCCAGATCAGAGACATAACCTGGAACGAAGACGAGCGCCGATGGATCATCACCACCAACCGCAATGATCGCATGCGGGCGCGCTTCGTCGTGATGTCCAACGGGCCGCTGAACCGCCCGAAGCTGCCCGCAATTTCCGGCATCGACAGCTACAAGGGACACACCTTCCACACCAGCCGCTGGGATTACAACTACACCGGCGGCGATACCACCGGAAATCTGCACAAGCTCGGCGACAAGCGCGTCGCGGTGATCGGCACCGGCGCGACTGCCGTGCAATGCGTCCCGTATCTCGCGCAGTACGCGCAGCATCTGTATGTGTTCCAGCGCACGCCGTCGTCGGTCGATGAACGCCGCAATCGTCCGACCGATCCGGAATGGGTGAAGACCCTGACCCCCGGATGGCAGCGGCGCCGGATGGACAATTTCAACACGCTGGTCTCCGGCGGCTTTGCGCAAGAGGACTTGGTAAGCGACGGATGGACCGACATCATCCGCAACCTCGGCGCGATTCTCCCGGTCAAGAATGATTCCAATCTGTCGCCGCAGGAAATGGCGCGGATGATGGAACTCGCGGATTTCAAAAAGATGAACCAAGTCCGCGCTCGCGTTGACCGGGTCGTCAAGGACCCCAAGACTGCGGCGGCGCTGAAGCCGTGGTATCGCCAGTTCTGCAAGCGCCCGACCTTCAACGACGAATATCTGCCGGCCTTCAACCGCCCCAACGTGACGCTGGTCGATACGCAGGGCCGCGGCGTCGATCGCATCACGGAGAAAGGCCTGGTGTTCGGCGGCGTCGAGTACGAAGTCGATTGCATCATCTTCGCCACCGGGTTCGAGGTCGGCACCGCCTACACGCGGCGCGCGGGCTTCGAGGTGTATGGTCGCGGCGGCCAGTCGCTCACCAAATACTGGGCGAACGGCCTGAGGACGCTGCACGGTTTTTACAGTTCCGGGTTCCCCAACTGCTTCCACATGGGCATCACGCAGAACGCGCTCACCGCGAACTTCCCGCACATGCTCGAGGAACAGTCGCACCACATCACCGAGATGATCCAGCACGCGAAAGCGAATGAGGCGCGATGCATCGAGCCGACGCCCGAGGCCGAAGCCGAGTGGGTGGCGACGATCAAGGAGAAGGCGATCAACAATCGCGACTACCTCGAGGCGTGCACCCCCGGCTACTACAACAACGAGGGTCGGCCCGAGTTGGGCTTCGGGCTGGCCGGCGAGCTTTACGGCGGCGGCTCGATCGAGTTCTTCGACATCGTGAAGAAATGGCGCGAAGAGAAGAAAGGGGTGCAATTCAGCTAATCGATTCGTCGGGAGCCGAGGCCGATCCGCCCGCGGCTCCCGTCGAACCCGCAAGACATCGCGAATCGCGCGCTCGATCCCATAACCGGACCAGAGTGTATCGGAACGCGACACTGGCTCAGCGCTTTGGTGCGAACGGAGCCTCGGTGGCCTTTGACACACTCAAGACGCGCGAAAAGTGAAGTCTTTGCGCATAGACAGATTGCACTTCGGCGCGGCTCGGCGTGGCAGTTGTTTTGCTCCACTTCCTTCGCTCATCGAGGTGAGGTGACCATGATGCAAATGCTCCATGTAATGACAAAGCATCCCGAGACCGTCCGATCGGGCGATATGTTACTGAAGGCTAAGGAGATGATGGATGCCGGCAAGTTCCGCCGCCTGCCGGTGGTCGATGAGGGTCGCGTCGTGGGAATTCTCACCGAGCGCGATCTGCGCGAGCACGCGGGCTACCTCGACTCGACGAAAGTAGATGCAGCTATGAAGGCGCCGGTCGTAAGCGTCGATTCGAAAACTTCGGTGGAAGAAGCTGCGCGATTGATGCTGGTGCACAAGATCGGCGGACTGCCGGTCGTAGATGGCGGCAAGTTGGTCGGCGTCGTCACCTCGAGCGATATGCTGAGAGCATTCCTCAACGTGGTCGAGGCAACCCAGAAGATCGTCGAACATTAGCGAACGGCGGGGGCACAATGTCGGTGAAAAGGGCGATAAGTTCGAGCGGATATGCGCTTATCATCTCGATTATAGCCGGTACTTGCCTTCCTTCGATTGCTGCCGCGCAGAGCGGGAAGCAGGATTACGACGCGTATTGCGCGGACTGCCATGGTGCGAGCGGCAAAGGTGACGGACCGGCCAACCAGGCAATTGCAATGACTCCATCGCCACCGGATCTGAGGCGACTCTCGGCACGCAACGGCGGCAAATTTCCGTTCGACGAGGTCGTCGACATCGTAGACGGCCGAAAGGCGATTCCGTCGCACGCGCGCCTGCAGATGCCGTTTCTTGGGGTGAAGCTTCAGAAGCCGGGCGAAGAGTTCAGTCCCGGCAGTGACGCCGATGTTGCGCGCAGGCTTGCCGCGATCGCTCGCTACGTCGAAAGCCTTCAGCAGAAATAAATCGTCGGTCCGGCTGACGATGAACTCAGACCGTGCGCGATATCTCCACTTGCGCCTCGGCTCAGAGATAGCCTAGTTCCCGCGCGGCGCGGTGAAGTTCTTCCCGAAAATTCGGATGAGCTATCGCGATCAGCGCTTCGGCGCGCTCCGAAGTCGATTTGCCCGACAGGCAAGCCACGCCGTACTCGGTCACGATATACTGAGTATCTGTTCTTGGATCGGTGGTAGGTCCTTCAATCTTTGCGACGATGCGCGAGATGGTGCCTTTGTTCGCGGTCGAGTACGCCGCGAGTATCGACTTGCCGTCCTTCGATAACTGCGCGCCGCGCACGAAATCGAGTTGTCCGCCGGGCGCGCTGTATTGTTTTCCCTGGATTGCTTCGGAATTGACTTCGCCGCCCAGGCCGACCTCGAGAAACGCATTGATCGAGATTACGCGATCGTTCTGCCCTATCACGTTCGGGTCATTCACGTAGTCAACGCCGCGAGCCTCCATGCTCGAATTGTTGTTCAGAAACTCATAGAAAGGTTCGTCCCCCGCCGCCAGCGTGTACACGTTCTTGTATCGATTCAGGGCCTTGTACTTGTTCGTCACGGCGCCTGATTGAATCAGCGCCGCCAGCGACGGCATCATCAGCTCGGAGTGGATGCCCAAATCCTTGTGCCCGTGCAAGGCCGCGCATACCGCGGCAGGTACGCCGCCGATTCCTACCTGCAGCGTCGCACGGTCCGGGACCATTTCGACGATGTGCTTGCTGATCGCCTGATCCAGCGGCGTCAACAGCCGGGGAGGCAGCGCGAACAGCGGGCTGTCGTTCTCGACGATTGCTGCGACTTCGGAGATATGCACCGACGAATCGCCGAATACTCGCGGCATCCTCGGATTGACTTCGACGATCAGCTTCTTTGCGATTCGCGCCGTCGGGATCGTGTAGTCGCCGTTGGTGCCGCAACTGAAGAACCCGCCCTTGTCCATCGGCGCGACCATCATCACGAAAGCGTCGATACCTATTTCGCGCAACGTGCGTGGCATCGCGCTGAAATTGCCCGGCATATAAAAGACCACGCGCCGATTGTCCTTCTGGCCCTGTTCGAGCAGCCGTCGTTCGACGATGGTCGGAAAGAATGGATGCGGCTTGATGACGTCCATGTATTCGTACTTGAGAATCGTCACGGCCGCGGCCGTTACCGAGTGCGAATAGTAAACGCGAAGCTCCTCGATTTGGCCGGCCTTCACTCGCTTTTCGAGCGCCGCTAACACCGCGGGCGGTTCGCTGACCGCCATGCCCATCGAGAGATTGCCGCGCGATGGGATCATCTCCACCGCCGCCGCCGGCGTCATCAACTTGGACTTGTATTCCGTTTCATACACGCGTTCTTTCCGTTGCTCAGCGGCATCACAGGCGGATTGCCTCACAGGAGCCGACGAGCGGACCGCATAGCGACAATAATCAGGAGGCGGTTAGCGGCTTCCATGCCAGCTTGAAACCGGGCCAAACGCCGCTTGATAGCACCTCCGCACAGCCTACCGGTGTCGAATTGCGGCACCAGGAGACGCAGTCGTTGTATCCGATCGCGTCATTTGGAGGCGCCTGCGATTGCAAGTGAGGACAGAACAGCGCTCCCGATCGTGGCATTAATGACCCCAGGCGCATCAGCGGCGGCCCCTTTCGATAAATATACCAGTTATTCCGGTTCGGGTTGCGGAGGGCGGCCATTTGGTCCGCGGTTTGCTCTCTAGTTCGGGAACATCAATCAGCGAGCCGAGGAGAATAACCGTGAACAGAGATTTCGAGATCAGACAACTGCTTCGCGCCTACCGCAGCGGCTTGATGAGCGAGGCCGCGTTCGAAGAGGAGATGACGAAAATCGAACAGGAATCAGCCGCGCCGGGCCAGTCGCGAGAGCCGGGATTCCAGGCGCTGGGGCAGATGTACCGCTCCGAGCGCGAGGCTGTAATTTCCTTTCTCGACGAGTTGCACGCAACCCAGATGGACGCTGCGATCGCATTCGCAAAATGGGCTGCGGTATGCCGCACCAGGGGCTTGCGGACTTGTCTCATGATGATCGCAGAGCGCAAGGCCTATCACGCGCGGATGATCGAGCGCCGCGTTCATGAACTGGGTGGAATGCTGCGCGCGACCTCGACTGAGTATGGCAATAAACTGGTTGATCTACTCGCCAATGCCGAGATCGCTGAAGCGCAAAAGTTTGGCGCGCTGGCATCGCTGGTCCAGGAGCCGCAGCAAGCCGTAGCGCCGATCATGGAATTCGCGGCGGCGCTGACCAACGATATTGAAACCAAGCAAGCGCTGCGTCTGCTGGCGGAAGACGAGTTGTCGTCGGCCGCGTGGTTGCACGAGATCGCAGCGGCGCTCAACGCGGCTGAGGGCTCAGCGCCAAAGGCGCCGCAATAGCAGTTCGTGGGATCAATGCCATCAAGGGGCCGCGGGAAAACCAGGGCGTCGCGGCAAATCGGAGAAAACGCCCGACTGAACCCGGCGAAGGGGACATCGGCGAGCCCTCGCGCTATATCTGGACGCCGCCTGAGGAACTGAATCAGGAGCTGGACAAGTAATCTTGCCTGACGAATGTAATCGGCTTGTTTCAATGCGGCCTGCCGCCGCGTGACTCCCCGCGTGGTCAATGCCGTTCCGGGATTCAGCAGGAGGAAACGATGACTCAACTTTTCCGCAAGATCCTGTGTCCGATTGACTTTGCGGAGCACTCGTTGGCGGCTCTTGAAGTCGCACTGCAATTGGCGCAGCAGAACGATGCCGCTTTGCATTTGCTAAGCATCGCGCCTACGCCAGCGGGCGCGGCCGGCTTTCAGCCGGTCCCGATGGAACCGTATCCCTACGTTGAGAAGGACATGCGCCAGCAGCTCGATAACCTCGCGCGCGAACGGATTCCCCCTACGACGCGCTGCGAAACGCACGTGGTCAGCGGCGATCCTGCCGAGAGGGTGCTCGCCGCGGCGCGTGACCTCGGCGTCGATCTGATCGTCATGGGCACCCACGGACGCAAAGGCTTGAGTCACCTGGTGCTCGGGAGTGTCGCCGAGCGGGTGGTGCGCGAATCACCAGTCCCGGTCCTGACAACGCATTCGACTGCTCGCGTCCGAAAGATCGCTTGAGCGGTTTGCTCACTCGATGGTGGCCGCTTCGAGCAGGTTCCGCCAGCGTGACAATTTCCACCAGGCGGCCGTCCTCGACGACCGGCAATCCCTCGATTTTTCGCTCGCGCAGAATACGCGCGGCCGACCTTACTCGAAGTGGATAAGATGACGCACCGAATCGCAGTATTCGAGCGCGTTCTGAAGCTGAGAATCGTTGTCGGCGTGGATCTCGAAAATCGGCTCGCCCCGCGTCACATTATCGCCCACGTTTTTATGCAGCTTCACCCCTGCAGAGACATTGGCCGGGGCGCCCGCGCGTTTTGCGATTCGCGATATTTCCCAGCAATCGATCTGCTGAATCCGGCCGCTTTGCTCCGCGGCAATCTGCCGCCGCACAGGCGCTTCGGGAGGCAGCTCGCGTCGTCCCTGCGCCGCCACGATTCGGTCGAACCTCGCGAGCGCGGCGCCCGAATCGAGAACCCGGCGTGCAGCCGCATAGCCGCGCGACGGCGGTTCGACGCCCGTAATTTCGAGCAAACGTCCGGATAGCATCAGCGCCTTTTCGCGCAGATCCGCAGGTGCGCCCTGTTCGCATCGGAGGACGGAGAGCACGTCCAGCGCTTCCAATCGCGGCCCGATACCGTATCCGATCGGACCCAGCGCATGGGTTGTCACGATCTCCAGCCTGAGACCTATCCGCTCGGCCACGGCCCTGAACAACCCTCCGACATGCTCGGCAAGTTCGAGTGTTCTGACTTTGGTCGAAGGTCCGACGGGGATGTCGATTAGCACGTGCGTCGCGCCGGCGGTCTTCTTTTTAGCGAGAATTGAGGCGACCATCTGCGCTTCCGTGTCGATCTCCATCGGGCGCTCGACCGTGATGAGAATGTCGTCCGCCGGCGCCAGCTCGAGTGCGCCACCCCATGCGATGCAACCGCCGACTTCATCGACCACCCGGTACAGCCGTTCAGGCGAAAGCGCGACGTCGGCCAGTACCGCCATCGTATCGCCGGTGCCCGACGGACTGGTGATCGCGCGCGAGGACGTTTTCGGAATCTTCAGTCCGAGTTCCGCGAGAATCGGCACAATGATCATGGTGGTTCTGTTGCCGGGAACACCGCCGATACAATGCTTGTCTGCTACAATCGGATCTGCGAACCTGAGCTGCTGGCCGGTTGCGATCATTGCGAGCGTGTAGTCCGTCAGCTCTGCCAGATCGATTTTCTGAAGAGCACAACCCAGCACGAACATCGAAAGTTCGACGCGTGAATAACGCCGCGCCGCCACGTCGGCGAGGATCGCGTCGAAATCCTCGCGTCTGAGCCGTTTTCCGCGGAGCTTTGCCCTGACCAGATCCACGCTCCGCGGTGCGACGGCGAGACTTGCTCCTACCGCGGCGCCTTCAGGCAAGCCGAGATCGTGAAATGCTTCCTTCGACAGACCGATCTCGTCGGCTTCAAGCAAGTCGTCGCTGCAGATGTTCAGAACACCGGTAATTTCCCGCTGTTTGCCGGTTTCGCGATCGGCGCCGAAGACGCGCGCGCGATCGAGCGGACGCAAGCCGAGGTTTCCGTCATGCACGGCACGCTCGTGAATAATGATCACATGCTCGCGCATCGTATCGAGCGGCAGATGTCTCAGCCGAAAGTCCGTCACAGTAGCTAGCCTATACGCACCTGTTCGAGATTGCGCGGCGCCACGGCGTTCCATCCCAGCTCATGCACGATACGGGCGCGCAGAGCTTCGGACGCCGCTGGCGCGCCGTGGACGACATAAACTAATTGCGGCCGAACTTTAGCCTGCTTCAGCCAGTTTACGATTTCGTTCTGATCGGCATGCGCGGAAAACGCGGGGACCTCGACCACTTCCGCAGACACCGGAACGTAGGCACCCAGCATCTTCACCATCTGAGCGCCCTCGAGCAAAGACCTGCCACGTGTGCCCTCGGTTTGATACCCGACCAGGATCACCGTGTTGCGGCGGTCGGGCAGCCGCCTCTTGAGATGATGAAGGACGCGGCCGCCCGACGCCATTCCCGACGCCGAGATGATTATCATCGGTCCCGGCATCGCGTTCAGCCGCATCGACTCTTCCACCGTTTTGATCTCAGTCAAATCCCGATCATTGAAGAAATTCCTGGTGTGCGCGATGTCATCGCGGATTTCGGGACTGCCGCGCTCGATCGAGTCTTCGTAAATCCTGAGCGCCGCTAGCGCCATCGGGCTATCGACAAAAATTGGAACTCGCGGTATTCGGCCCGCGGCGCGCAGACCCGCCAAATGGTGCAGGACGACTTCGGTCCGATCAACTGCATATGAAGGAATCACGACTACGCCGCCGCGCTCCACGGTCTTTGCAATCGCGTCTGCGAACCGCTGAAGCGACGAAGTATCGTCATGAATCCGATCGCCGTAGGTGGATTCGATCACGATCACTTCGGCCGCGGGAGGCGGTGCCGGAGGCCGCAGCAGTGGATGATATGGGCGGCCCAGATCGCCGGAAAAGAGCACTCGCCGGGCCGAATTTATCTCCAAACATATCAGCGACGACCCGAGGATATGCCCCGCGCGCAGAAAACGAGCGGTGATCGGACCCACCTCAACTTTTGCATCGAATTCGACTGAGGAAAAATATCCGAGCGAATTCCATGCGTCGCTTTCGCGATAAAGGGGCAGGGCGGGAGAGTGCTTGGAGTATCCTTTCAAGTTCGCGTAGTCGGCCTCTTCCTCCTGCAGATGGCCGCTGTCGGGCAGCAGGATCCGACACAGCGCCTGTGTGCCGGGTGACGAAATCACCTTGCCGCGGAAGCCGTCACGCACCAGGCGAGGAATAAACCCGCTATGGTCCAGGTGTGCGTGCGTCAGCAGGACAGCGTCAATAGCCCTCGCATCCAGCGGCAACGGTTCCCAGTTCATCAGGCGCAGTTGCTTGAGACCCTGGAACAAACCGCAATCCACCAGTACCCGATGGTCACCGAAGGTAAGCAGAAACTTGCTGCCGGTGACAGTGCCGGCAGCACCCAGAAACCTGAGTATTGGAGCGGGCGCGGTCACGATGAACTCCCCATCAGGGCCCGAGCCGTAAGCGGGGCCGTCCTAATCGTGTCGGTTGAATGATCGATGGTATCACACGAGGCGATCCGTCGAACGCCGGCGCGTCGAAGGCCGCAAAAACCCGTGCTCCCGATGTCATCGATCATGACGACGCTTCCATCCGCAGGCAATTCGTCGGAATCAACCTTGATCCTTTTATCCGCGAGACGGCGCTTGCGCCCGACGATTCATTCGATACCCGCGCAACGCTGCGCTGAGCAGTAATGCCGTTTCGCCATACGGTCGCGAAAATAGTTGAATCCGCGATGCATGTCATCCGGGGCATCGCTCGCAGAGCCGCTTGTGATGCATCTAACTGTAGAACGCTATAGTGTCTTGGTCATCTGGCGGCAAAGACGACCCATCCGTTCTTGATATGGGTTGAGGCCGCCAACCTGACATGACTTCGGCAGCGAATCAGCAGGGGGGCGCGATTCATTCGGATTCCGCGCACGAATCCGCAATTCCGCGGGGATTTTCTGAAGCGGAAGCTGCGGCCCGCCTCAAATCAGAGGGATTCAACGAACTTCCGCAGAGTTCCCGGCGGACATTATTGCGAATCGCGCTCGAAGTGTGCGAGGAGCCGATGTTTCAGCTCCTGATCGCCGCCGGTTCTGTGTACCTGCTACTGGGCAGCTTCGGCGAAGCAATCGTACTGCTTGCGTCAGCAGCAATCACCGTTACGGTCGCGATCGTTCAGGAATCCCGGACCGAGCGCGTGCTGGAAGCGCTTCGCGATCTCTCAAGTCCTCGTGCGCTCGTCGTCCGCGATGGAGTCCGAAAGCGAATCGCAGGCAGAGAGGTAGTCCGTGGCGATACGATTATCCTTACCGACGGTGATCGCGTTCCCGCCGACGCGATTCTGACTGTCAGTCATGATCTGCAGGCCGATGAGTCGTTGCTAACTGGCGAGTCCGTGCCTGTACGAAAGACGGCGGCACGCGACACGCCCAGCTCGACGCGCCTCGGAGGCGACGATCTTCCGTTCGTATTCTCCGGCAGCTTGATCGTGCGCGGACAGGGAGTCGCAGAGGTCTATGCGACCGGTTCGGCGACTGAGATTGGCAAGATCGGCACTACGCTTATCGACATAAGAGAAGAGCCGACCCCTCTCCGCGCTCAGACGCGGAGGTTGGTCCGGGTCCTGGCGACCGTCGGAATTTCGATAAGCGTCGTGACGATAATTCTCTACCGGCTGTTGCGCGGCTCGTGGCTCGACGGGCTCCTCGCGGGAATCGCCCTTGCGATGTCGATCATCCCCGAGGAGTTTCCTCTGGTTCTGACGATTTTCCTCGTGATGGGCGCGTGGCGTATTTCGAAGGCGCGCGTGCTGGCGCGGCGTTCCGCGGCTATCGAGACACTAGGTGCAGCCTCGGTTTTGTGCACTGACAAAACGGGAACGTTGACCCTCAATCAGATGTCCATCGCAGCGCTCCGGGTGGGCGACGAGCTGTTGCTGATGGCGGCCATGGAGCCGCGCCACCTTCCTGACAAATTTCGCACGCTGCTGGAATACGGAATTCTCGCGAGCGAGATCGACCCGTTCGATCCCTTGGAGAAAGCTTTCCACGCACTCGGACAGCAATCGTTCTCCACTGCGGAACACATCCACCTTGATTGGTCGCTCGTGCACGAATACGGCCTGACGCCGCAGCTCTTTGTAATGTCTCACGTGTGGAAGGCCGCCGGCCAGCGAGATTACATCGTAGCTGCAAAAGGCGCTCCTGAATCGATCGGCGAGCTCTGTCATCTAGATAGCGCTGAGCTTGGCAAGATGCTGCAAGCAGCCGACCAGATGGCATCCCAGGGCATGCGCGTCCTCGGCGTCGCCAGAGCAGTCTTTCCTGGAACTGCCTGGCCGCAGTCGCAGCGTGACTTCGATTTCGAGTTCCTCGGGCTGGCAGGCCTGGCCGATCCAATTCGTCCTACTGTTCCACAAGCGGTTCGCGAGTGTCGCGAGGCTGGAATCGCGGTTGTGATGGTCACCGGTGACTATCCAGTGACGGCGCGGGCAATCGCGGAGCAGGCGGGCCTCGACGTCAGTGGCGGCGCTATCACCGGTGAGCAAGTCGCCAGGATGACCGACACGGAACTTGGCGAATGCGTTCAAAGTGCCGCGATCTTCGCCCGCATCACACCGGACCAGAAGCTTCGGATCGTGAACGCATTCAAGGCGAATGGTGCAGTCGTAGCGATGACTGGCGACGGCGTGAATGACGCGCCGTCTTTGAAGGCCGCACATATCGGGGTTGCCATGGGGGGTCGCGGCACGGATGTAGCCCGCGAAGCCGCGGCGCTCGTGTTGCTCGATGACGACTTCGGCTCGATTGTCAAAGCAATCCGGCTGGGCCGGCGCATCTACGACAATCTGCGCAAAGCGATGGGCTATCTGCTTTCCGTCCACGTGCCAATCACCGGCCTTGCCCTGTTACCGCTTTTTCTGGGCTGGCCGCTTGTACTATCGCCGGTCCACATCGCGTTCCTCGAGCTGGTGATCGATCCGGTATCGTCAATCGTCTTCGAGGCGGAGGTCGAGGAAGGCGACGTGATGCGCCGGCGTCCGCGCGATCCAGGGATGCCGCTGTTTTCTCCCGCACTGATCGGCCGGAGCCTTCTGCAAGGGACGGTAGTCCTCATGCTGACGGCCGGCGTGTTCATGGGCTCGATGCTTCATCGAATGCCTGAGGAGGAGGTCCGTGCACTTACCTTCGCGTCGCTCGTTGCGGGCAACTTCGGACTCGTCCTGGTCAATCGCAGCTTCACCCCTTCGATCCACGCCGCGCTTGGGCGACCAAATAGAGCACTCTGGATAGTTCTTGGGTCAGCAGTCCTGCTGTTGGCCATAACGTTGACGGTTCCATCCGCAATGACGGTGTTTCACTTCGGCGACTTGCATGCCCACGACTTGATGGTCGTTCTCGCCGTGGCAGCGGCGACCGTATCGATCCTCGAATTGTTGAAGGGCGTTTCCTCCTCAGTATCGCGTCGGAGCCAGAGGATATAGCCGCGAACTCAGATGATAATGCGGGGCGGACACGCTGAGGAGGGGAGATTCAAGCCATCAGGTGGAGCACATGGATCAAGCGCCACTAACTCGCGCTCCGGAGCCGAGTGATACGATCTCCAGCGGGAGCCAATCTGACGCCGGCCTCTCCAGCGCGGAGGCGCAACGCCGCTTTGTTCGATTCGGTCCCAACGAGCCGGTGCGGGCGAAAGTCGCCGGCCCGCTTTTTCAATTCCTGCGCTTCTGCGCCAATCCCCTGGTCCTGATACTGCTGATCGCGAGCGTGACCTCGGCGCTGGTGGGCGAGGCGGTGGGCTCGATCATCATTGCCGCGATGGTCGTGCTGAGCGTCGTGCTCAACTTTGTCCAGGCCTATCGCTCTGAAAGAGCAGTGCGGCGCCTCAGAGATCAAGTAGCTCCCACCGCGAGCGTCAAGCGCGACGGCAACTTTGTCGAACTACCGCGCCGCCAGCTCGTGCCCGGCGACATCGTGCGGCTTTCGGCCGGTGATCTGGTTCCGGCTGACGGCCGCTTGCTGCGGAGCCAGGATCTTCATGTTCAGCAGGCGGCTATGACCGGTGAATCGATGCCGGT
>NZ_JAUSKL010000060.1 GCF_030646925.1 Candidatus Binatus sp.
CGCGCGCGGGACTGTGAGCCACGAGCGCGGCGAGGTAGTTTTGCATGATGCTCTCGAGGCCGGCGCGATCGAACGCTTCGGCGGCATGGGCCGGTCCGCGCGCGGCGACGATCGCGGCGCAGATCGAAATCGCGATCAACAAGAACCGTTTCAGCTGAGCACTCCCAATCGAAACGATCGCGCTAGCCCCACACTTCGCGCGCCACTTCGACGACCAACTGCAGTTTCGCCTTCTGCTGATCGGGCGTCAGCTTGTTGCCGGGAGCAGTGCTCGCGAAACCGCATTGCGGGCTCAGGCCAAGCTGATCGAGATCGATATACTTCGCCGCTTGGTCGATCCTGCGCTTCAGGGCGTCCTTCGACTCCAACTGCGGCAGCTTGCTCGAGACGATCCCGAGCACGACAGATTTGTTTTTGGGCACGAATCGCAGCGGCTCGAAGGTGCCGGCGCGCTCCGTGTCGTACTCCATCAAGTAGGAATCTACATTGATTTGATTGAACAGCATCTCGGCGACGGGATCGTAGCCGCCTTCGGTGAGCCAGCCGCTCTGATTGTTGCCGCGGCAAAGATGCATCGCGACGTGAATCGACTTGGGCCGATCGGCCAGTGCGTCGTTGATCAGATTTGGAAAGACGTCGAACAGGACCTTGTTCGGATCGATTCCGCTGCGGCTGATCTGTTCGCGCCGTTTCGGATCGCAATACATCGCGATTGGAACTTCGTCGATCTGCACGTAGCGGCATCCCGCCGCCGCCAGCGCCGGCAATTCCTTGCGGTACGCATCGACGACGTCCGCCCGCAGCAGCGCAAGATCCGGATACACTTCTCGATTCACGTTGCCTCCATCGACGGAGTAAACGCTGGTCGGCGACGGCAAGGTCATCTTCACGGTCCGCTTTGTGAGCGATTGCGTGAACTTGAATTCGTCGGCGTGCACCGGCGCCTGCCAGCGCAATCGATCGTGAATCTTGAGCAGCGGCACCGCGATCTTGCTGCCCTTGTCGTCGATAAAAAACATGCGATCGATTTCGTAATAGACCGAGGCGCCGCCGAGTCCGCGGCACACAAAATCGGTGTAGAACACGCCGCGGCGATATTCGCCGTCGGTGATCGATTGGAGTCCGACGTCCTCCTGGAAAGCGACCACCTTGCGGATAAAATCGTCTTCGAGTTTGCGCAGTTCGGCGGCGGACAATCGTCCGGCTTCGTTTTCCGCGCGCGCTTTCAGCAATTCGGGCGGCCGCAACAGGCTGCCGACGTGCTCCGCTCGAAACGGAGGATTATGCGGTGCTGACGTTGCCATAACTGACTCCTTGCGTTGACGCATCGGCGAATTGCTCCGATCTCCGGGAGCCTGCGCACCCTTAATCGAAGCGTGATCCAAATGATCGCCGACGGATTCAGTCGCAAGCTAGGCGACGCGTTCGAGCACGAACACCGGTATCTGCCGCGTCGTCTTTTTCCGGTAGTCATTGAACATGGGCAGCAGCGCGGCCTGCTGATTGTACAATCGTTCGCGGTCGTCGCCAGTCGCGATACCGGCCTTCACCTTGAATTTTTCGGCGCCGATTTCGACCGTCGCCGTCGGATGCGTCTTCAGGTTGTGGTACCAATCCGGATTATTCGGCGCGCCCGCCATCGAAGCGATAATCACGTACCGGTCGCCATCCTTAGAATAAACCAGCGGCGTGGTGCGAGCCTGGCCGCTTTTTGCGCCGGTGGTCGTGATCAGGATCATCGGCGCATTGGCGAACATGCCGCCGACCTTGCCGGCGTTGGCGCGAAACTCTTCGATGATCTTGCGATTGAATTCATGCCGCTCATTCATATTTTTCGCTCCAGCGAGAAAATTTCAGTGCATCTTCGAACACGCTGCCCGCGTGCGATTTGCTAGACCTCGAGCAGTTCGCGGGTCTGCTTGATCGTCGCGACTTCATGGCCCATCGCGCGAATCATCGCCGCGGCGCGCTCGACAATCTGCGGATTCGATAGCTGGCCGTCGTTTGCATACTGATAGTCTTCGAGTCCGACCCGGACATGTCCGCCGAGGCTCACGATCGTCGGCACCATCGGCAGATTGTCGCCGCCGAGCGTCGCGGCAAACCAGTTGCATCGCACGCCCTTGATCATTTCGAGATACGCCTCGAGGCTTTTGAGCGTCGGCGGCAGCCCGAAGGATTGCTCGTCGCCGCCGAGGTAGAATTTCAGAATCAGCGGTTCGGTGAGCAGTCCCTGATCGAGAAAGACCAGCGCGGCGCGCAGAAATCCGGGTTCGAAAATCTGCAGCGTCGGACGGAGCCCGAGTTCGCGCGAGGTCTCGAGAAAATAGCGGCAGGTCTCAAAGCTGTTGAGATAGACAAAGTTCGCGCCGCGAATTTTTTTGGCGACGCGATCGTAGGTTGCGAGGTTCACCGACCCCAAGTCCGCGCCGCCGAGATCCGGCTTGGTCGCGGGATCCTTGGATAGCGCAACGAAATGGCTGAAGCGCTCGGCCGGCGTGCCGTTGAATGGAAACGTCGGCCAGAGTAGCGGATCGCACACCGCGCGCGTGCGCCGGTAAACTTCGGAGTAGTACGGGACGTCCTGCACCCAGCGCCCCGTCTCCGGATCGCGCACGTGAAAATGAATAAGCGCAGCGCCCGCCCTGGCGGTCGCGATTGCGTCGTTGGCGATCTGTGCGGGCGCGTACGCGATATTGGGATTCAGCTCGCGCATCGCGTTGCCGTTGATCGCCGCCTCGATCATCACTGGTCTGCCCATCGTGATTCGCTCTCTTGGTTCCGAATCAACCTCGCATCCGCTGCGCTCCGGACTCGGTACTCTGACCTGAATTGCGATTCCGCCCTTCGGCCCGAATCGGCTGCGCTGCGCTCGTGCCTCGCGAAAGCTCGGCTTCGATCGTGCCACATATGTCACAAGGTCCGCCGCGACGGCAAACGTCCGACCGCCAGCGGGGAAAGGAAAATAGAAAGCGCGGCTAGGGAAAAGTCGCGGCCTTCGCGCTACCGGCCACCGGCAAGCCTGCGATTTTTGCCACTGGCGAATCCGCTCGCGCGTACAACAGCGCGATGTCGTCGCGATAGATGAGTCGCCAATCGCGGCGCGAGTCCATCAATTTTCGCGCGGCGAGGTCCGGCGGGATCAACACGTACTCGGTCGGATAATTGTCGAGCGCTATCTGCGCCCCCGGCTGCAGATAGTTGAAAGCAAAAAACTCGACCAGCACATTTTGCGGATACATCGTGTCATAGCGCCCATCGATGAAAACTTTCGAATTCGGCGCGAGATGCCAGATCAGATATTCGCCCCACGAAAAAAGGCTCAGAAAATTGCCGTGAAGCCCGCGCTGCCTGATGAACTCCGTTGCCGCGACCGGATACGGCATGCCGGCCTCGAGGCGATTCGAAAAAAAATCTCCGCGAACCAGCAGTAGCGCGGCGAGGATCGCGAAGATCACCCGGCTCGCGCGCGACGCCGATCTTGTCGGACTCGCGTTCGCGAGTTGCGGCCAGCCTCCGCTGAGCGCGGCCGGCAGATGACGCGCGAGTGGCGCCGCGATCGCGATCACCGCGATCGGTACGTTGCGCACCGACACGATCGCCGCCGCCGACATCACCGTCGCGATCACCACGAGCGGCAAATCGCCAAGCTTTGGCGTAAGCACGAACGAGAAAAATAGCGCCGCCATCAACAGCACCGCGATTTCGTAGAACATCACCGTCAGCGGCTCGGTATGCCATCGCGACCCGATCGAGAGCCACAGATTCTGCCAGTCCGCGACCACGATTCGCGTGTATGGATTCGCCAGCGCATGCAGCACCGCGCGCCAGGCGCCGATTCCATAAGGAGTCGCCAGGGTTGCGAGCGTCGCGAGCGCAGTGATCGATCCGAGCCGCATCAAATTGGCGAAGCCGCGGCCCGCGGCGAAATCCTGAGCGCAGCAAACGATCGTATAAATCGCAAGCGTCGCGACACCGAGGACGAATCCGCCATGCAGATTCGCCCACGCCGCGAGCATCGGGATCGCGAGCCAAAGCGGCGCTCGTCCCCGATACGCATCGCGCGCCAGCAGATAGATAAGTCCACTCAGCATCGCGAAGGTGAACGCCTGCGGCCGAAATTGCATCTGCACGTTCATCGTGACCGCCGCCGAGATCAGGATCGCGAACTGGAGCCACGGCGATGCGCCCGTTTCGCTTTCCGCCGCCGCGATGAAGCTTACCGTGAGCGCGGCGCAAGCGAACTTCATCAGCTTGAGACCAAACACGCCGAGCGAGTTGTAGAGCACGCCCATTATCAACTCGGAGAGCCACTCGTGATTCAGCCAGAGATGGCCCGCTGCCGAGTACGAATACGGATCGCGCCAGACGAGATGGCCCTGGCGCAGCACTTCCTGGCCGAAACGAACGTGCCCCCACAAATCCGGATCGGCGAAGCGCGACCAATCCGCAACGGCGATCGCAAACAGCACCAGCGCAGGCGAATAGCGCAGCAGCGAGATTCGTTCGCGATCTATGGAGGTCCCTCCGCGCGCCTGAACACGGCGACACCGCGAAAGCGTGAGATCAGGCGCGGATAACTCCGGCGATATTTCCGCACCGCGTCGGATGTGAGGTTTTGATCCGCGATGATTAACACGGCCGGCGCTGGCGATTTCGGATCGTGACGCATCGCGCGCTCGCGATGCTCTTGCGGCAAATAATATCTCAGCACTTCGATCGCATAGGTCGGCACCACGGTCATCGTTTCGCCGGGCTTGAGTTCGGCGTCGGCAGCGGCAATCGCCTCGCGATACTGCGCATCGTGGGATTTGCGTTGATACGAATAGATATGACCGAGCGACAGCGCGACGGCGATCGCGAGCGCCGCGATTCGATACTGATGCGCCGGCAATTCGAAAATCCCAAGCCCCGCGAGAATGAAAAACGGCACGAAGCACGACAGCGCGTAGCGCTCGATAAAGATCGGCGTCAGCGCGTACGACGCGAGCATCATGATGATCGGCGGCGTCCACATCCAGAGCAGAGCAAACGCGATCGCATCGCGAGCGCCGCGCCGCCAGCCCCGAATCGATCCCCAAATCGCAAGCAGCGCCAATATCGGAAACGCGAACGTTCCAGTGGCCTTGTTGAACAGCGCGAACGGCGCGTACAGCGGCGGCGGCTTGATCCAGCGGATAATTCCTCCTTCGGTCGCGGCTGAAGTAGCGTGGAATGAACTGAGCAGTATCGGCGCGAGGAGGCATCCGCCGGCTCCCAGAGCCATCGCGACGGACCAGGCGCGTCGTACGCGGTCATCACTGAATTTCCATCCGGCGCGCGCGAGCACCCGGATTAGCCACAGGCCTTCGGTC
The DNA here is from genome assembly GCF_030646925.1 of Candidatus Binatus sp. Taxonomy (NCBI): domain Bacteria; phylum Candidatus Binatota; class Binatia (SeqCode); order Binatales (SeqCode); family Binataceae (SeqCode); genus Binatus (SeqCode); species Binatus sp. (SeqCode). The sequence goes on from NZ_JAUSKL010000060.1 coordinate 5,355, forward strand.
GCCGGCACCAGCACGGCTGAGAAATTCGCGCCGATCGCCGACGCCGTGAGAATCGCAAGCGCGATGAAATTAACGAAACCTCCGCGCCTCAGCGTCCGAAGAAAGATCCCGACTTGCGCGAGTACCGCCGCCAGCATCACGGGATACATCCGGGCTTCGCGCGCGTACTTGACCGCGATCAAGTTAACCGCAAACAGCATCGCGCCGAGTGCAGCGACCATCCTGATATCATTGCGATCGAATCGTTCCGGTGCGGGTTCGTCACTCGAAAAAATTTCAATCGCGACAAAATACGCGAGCAGAATTGTGATCGTGCCGAGCGCGGCCGACATCGCGCGCATCGCCGGCAGACTCGAGCCAAGAATCGCGATCCATCCATGCAGCATCAAGTCGTGGATCGGCAGTTTGCCGGGATTCAGTTGCGCCTGGCGCGCGATCACTTCCGCGATGCTCGGCGCGGAAGCGGCGCCCCAAGATGCGCCCTCGTCCGCGGATATCTCGAGCGCGCCAAGGTTGTAGAATCGAAGCGCCGCGCCGATTGCGAGCGCCGCTATCAGCACGATCGGGCTGATTCCGTTCGCCACTGCGGTCGCGTGAGACGCGGGATGGTCTCCGGCGCGTTCGAGGCTCTCGTGATGCACGCTGGCTCTGGAAGCCGTCGTCAGAGACCCTTCCTCAAAGGCGGCGCGGGCCGAAACCCCACCGTGCGGGCCGCGGGAATAGTCATCGGAGCGTTGGTGCGCGGATTGAAACCCGGCCGCGCGCGACGCCGGCGGACCGTGAAGGTGCCGAAACCGGGCATCCAGAAGCGCTTTTCCTTGCGAATCGAACGCGCGATTTGATCGAACGCCAGCTCGACGGTCGCCGCGACCTGCTTCTTCGGCTGACGTGTCGACCGCGCAATCGCCTCAATCAGTTCCGCCTTCGTCATCGCCGCATCCCCTTGCGTTTTTCTATACCGGAAGCGCGGCGCAAGCTAAACCATGGTGCGGCACAAGCAGCCTGCCTGGCTGTCCTATGCTTCAGCCAGCGCCGAAGATTGAGCGGGCGGCTCGATTCGATTCGACGCAATCCAATTGTCCAGCGCCGCCAGCGCGCGAATGCCCATGTCGATTTTTTTCTGGCGTCCGCGCGCGCGAGTTTCGAGAGCCGGCATCAGGCCGTAGTTTGCATTCATCGGCTGAAATTCGCGCCGCATCGGATCGGTAATGTAGGCGATCAGCGAGCCGAGCGCGGTCTCGGCCGGCGGCACGACCATCGCGCGGCCATTCGCGATACTCGACGCATTGATTCCCGCGAGCAGGCCCGCCGCCGCCGATTCCACGTATCCTTCCACGCCGACCATCTGCCCCGCGAGGAACAAGTCGTCACGCACTTTGAGCTGCAGCGTCGGCCGCAGCAGGCGCGGCGAATCGACAAACGTATTGCGATGCAACGAACCCAGCCGCACGAAGTCGGCGCGCTCGAGTCCCGGAATCATGCGCAGCACGCGCCGCTGTTCGGGATATGTCATCTTGGTTTGAAAGCCGACGATGTTGTAGAGGCGCCCCTCGGCGTCGTCCTGCCGAAGTTGCACCACCGCGAAAGGCCGCTCCCCGGTCCGAGGATGCGCGAGTCCGACCGGCCGCATCGGGCCAAACGCCAGCGTCATCGGACCGCGCCGCGCCATCTCCTCGATCGGCATGCATCCTTCGAAATAGATCGGCTTCTCGAACGGATGAAGTTCGACCTTGTCCGCAGCGATTACCGCCGCGACGAACGCCTCGTACTCGCCGGCCGTCATCGGGCAATTGATGTAGTCGTCGCCGCCCTTGCCGTAGCGCGAGGCCTTGAAAGCCACCTCCATGTCGATCGAATCAGCCGCGACGATCGGCGCGATCGCATCGTAGAAGTACAAATTGCGCGGTCCGATCAGATTGTTCAGCGCCTCTCCGAGCGCCGGACTGGTCAGCGGACCGGTCGCGATGATGCTCAGTCCGCGCGGGATCTCGACAGCCTCCGCGCGCGACACTTCGATCATCGGATGCGCTTCCAGTGTCTCCGTAATGATGCGCGAGAAGCCGTCGCGATCCACCGCCAGCGCCGAACCAGCCGGCACGCGCGCACGATCGGCGGCGGCGATCACGATCGAGCCGAGTCGGCGCATCTCTTGTTTCAGCACGCCGACCGCGGTTTCCATCGAGTCGTTTCTGAGCGAGTTCGAACACACCAGTTCGGCGAATCCGTGCGTGCGATGCGCCTCGGTCATCGCGATCGGTCGCATCTCGATCAACTTGACGCGAACGCCGCGGCGCGCGAGTTGATACGCCGCCTCGCTGCCCGCAAGGCCGGCGCCGACGACGATTACATGGCTGTCAGACATCGATTCTCAAGCCGCTCAAAAGGCGTACATGGAGCGAAACGATCGTGGCGCGTTCGCCGCCCGATGTAAACGCCGTGCAAAATTTTTTCGCTTGTCGATCTGGCGATTTTCGTTCGACTATTACACGAAACAGAATCAAGAATCCGGAGGTGCGCGATGCAGTACATGCTTCTTATCTATGATAGCGAGGCCGATGGCAAGAAACGCCCTGACGCCGAACGACAGCAGATGTTCCAGGATTACGGAACCTTTACGCGCGAAATCGCGCAGGCCGGCAA
>NZ_JAUSKL010000061.1 GCF_030646925.1 Candidatus Binatus sp.
CTGCGCCGCTTGGTCGGCTGGCAAGACCTAACCATCGTCAGTACACAACCGGAGGCAGCGTAGTAGCAAGTTGATACTTCAACTGCTCAACTCGTCGCAGATACCTGATGCTCCCCTTTCCACCACTTGACCGACACCACCCGATGTCTCTGGTAGAAACCGCGCATATCATCGGGATCATCACGAATTTGAAGCGCTTTGGCCTCCACGATCGCTGGCATATCTTCAGATTTTGCACCATCAAATTCCGGTATCTGCTTAAAATCGGTCCAAACACCGATCAAAATGTCGAGTCGCTTCTCTAGTTCAACCGTCCTTTCGGCCGCAATTCTCTTCGTGTCATCGTCCAATTCAAAAAATCGACGCCCGGGCGTTAAGTTATCAGTCAGTGTGATTCCTTTGATCCGCAGAACTTGCGACGCTGGTTTTCGCTTCTTTGATTCCGCTCTGAACATTTCGCCGATTCCCGGGAGGAGCACAATGTGTTTTTCAATGGCTTTGAGCTTGACCAGATTCGCAAACCTCCATCGATCCCACTTCCGAAAATGCTCATACTGAAGAACTTCTGTTACGCCAAATATCCACCCGTGTTTCACGTAAAAGCGTAGCTCCTGTGCGGTCACTCCTTGCAGATAACTCTTGTCCAAGACGACAACTGACCGGGTTCCCTTGACGTCAACACCGAACACTCTCTTGAACCGGCTTTTCATTGCCCGCTATATCTTAGAACGTCTGCCCGCACCTTCGGCGAGTTTGGCGAACCGCTCCAATGAACGCTGCCAATCGGGCAATGGCACTTGTCAGCAAGCCGTTTCCTGACCAGAAAAAAAAGTGGTGGAGGCGGGGGGAATTGAACCCCCGTCCGAAGGCCTTCCGGCGACGGCCACTACACGCTTATTCCGCGATTTCTAGCTCGCGTCCGGAGCGCCCACGGACGGGCTTTCCTGACGCACAGCCGGCTGAAATTTCGGGAGTCCGCTCAGCCGGTGAACTGCGGTTCCCTAGCCCACTAAATGACGCCCCGGCCCGCTGTCATGGGCGAACAGCGGCGGGACGCTAGCGGCCCTTAGGCCGCCAGAGCGTAACCGTTATTGTCTGCGGGTAAATTTCGCAGTCTGCCTGGTTTGCGGGTCGACAGCACCCGGCGTGCGACCGTGGCCCTGTTGTCTTCGTCGAATCCGGTTCGCCCCCATCGTGTGTGAGCTTCATTCCGCATCGCGCGATATGACGTGCCACTGCTGAACGGTTACCTATCTAATGTAAGGCTCGATCGCGGCGCGCGCAACCTTATCTGAGCGCGATGCGCATAGTGTGCTCGGCGCGGCGTCGCGTAATCAGCTAAAGTTATCCGGCTATGGCGCGGCAGAACGGCAAACCATCAAATAAAGGACCCGACGGATTCGATCTCGTCGCCGATAACCGCAAAGCGCGGCACGATTTCTTCGTCGAGGAGACGCTCGAGGCCGGTCTCGCGCTGACGGGAACCGAGGTGAAGTCGCTGCGGGCGCATCGCGCGAATCTGCGCGACAGTTACGCGCGCATCAAGAACGGCGAAGCGTTTCTCGAGGGGGTGCATATCGGAGCGTACGCGCCGGCCGGCCAGTTCAGCCATAAGGAGACGCGCGCACGCAAACTGCTGCTTCATCGGCGTGAGATCAATCGGCTGTGGGGGCGCGTGCGTGAGAAGGGCTATTCGATTATCCCGCTCAAGATTTATTTCAAGGCGGGGCGCGCCAAGGTCGAGATCGGACTCGCCAAGGGCAAGCACACTTACGACAAGCGCGAAGAGATTGCGCGCAAGACTTCGAATCGCGAGATCGAGCGCGCGATGAAGACTCGCAATCGCTAAGCCGAACTTCTGTTAAAATTAGTCGCCTTTGATCAGGCGATGAATCGCGCTTAGATGGCGATTGGCGTCGCGCTTGCGGCCCATCGAGTCGTACAGTTCGGCGAGGTTGCGATGCGCTTCGACCAGCGCCGGATCGCATTCGAGCGCGCGCTGAAAACTCAGCAGCGCGTGCTGATTCTCATCCTTCTTGCGGTAGAGCAAGCCGAGCTTGAAATGCACTTCGGCGCTGGCGGGAACGATTACGGCGGCGCCGAGCAGATGACGCAGCGCGCCGTCGAGATCGTTTTCGCGCTCGAGCAAAATCGCGAGGCGCATGTGGGCCTCGAAGTTGCCGGGCTCGCGACTGATCAATTCACTGTAGAGGGTGAGCGCGCGCAGCGGATCATCTTCGGCGATCCGGCGGGCTTCCTCGAAGCGCTCGCGAACCCGTGCGGGCCCGAATCGATCCTCGACCTTGCCGCGTCGATAGCCGCCGTCGAAATCGAAAATCAACTGGCCGGTCTGCACTTCGATCAGCACTGGACCGTCGCGCACCACGATACGGCCTTCGTCATTGACGAGCTTGAGCGACGTGAACGTTCGCTCAGGCGCGACCAGTTCGCGCACGCGCTCGAGCGAACGCTGCATCGGATCGATATGCTGGCGGCTGCCGAGCAGCTCCTTGGCGAGGCGCATTTCGAGCAGGTCGCTGAAGGCGAAGCGATAATTGCGCCCGTCGGATTGGCTCGGCCGAATCAGATTGCGCTTGACCCAGTAGCGGATTCGTTCGGGAGTAACCGCGAGAATTCTCGCAGCCGTACGCGTCGAAAAAGTCTCGCCCCCTCCGCCCGCCGCTAACATCTTCACCGCCACCAGCGCCGAGTATAAGGAGTCAGAGGCACGCTCTCAACGGAGCACGCGCAACTTTCTTAACAACTGTTGAGCGATCGCGATGGCTTGCGGTTACCTGCGGATTTCCGCGAGCGCGCGCGCGACGCGGACGACCGCCTCGACGCCATTTTTCACGTTGTCGATTCGCGCCACTGCCTGATCGTCCGTCATGCCGGGGCCGGTGATCGCAAGCCCGACCGGCTTTTCGAATTCGATCGCGAGCGCGATGCCGGCTTGCGCAATCGCGTGCGAGATCAATTCGTCGTGATTGGTGTCGCCCTTGATCACCGCGCCGATCATCACGACGCCCGCGATTTCCTCGCGCCTGAGCAGCGCCTTGACGATGGGGCCCATGTCGTAAACGCCTGGGACGTGAATCACGCGAGCGACTTCGACGCCGAGCGCCGCGGCGTGGCTCCGCGCGCGTTCTTCCATCGGGGCGGTGACTTCGGAGTTGAACTCCGCGACAACGAAGGCAATTTTCATCGTACACCTAAGTCAATCGTGACCGCGTCTCGAATCTCGACGCCGTTGCTTTTCAGATATGACTTGAGCTCCGGAATCGGATGCTCGCCGTAATGCACGATCGACGCAACGATCGCCGCGTCGGCGAGACCGTGCGTGAATGCGTCGCGCAGATGAGCCGGTTCTCCAGCGCCGCCCGACGCGATCACGGGAATCGAGACCGCTTCGCTGATCCGCCGCGTGATTTCGAGATCGTAGCCGAGCTTGGTGCCGTCGCGATCGATCGAATTGATGCATAGTTCGCCCGCGCCGAGGCGCTCGCCCTCGAGCGACCACGCGAGCGCGTCGCGGCCGGTCGGATGGCGTCCGCCGTCGATTACGACTTCATAACCGGTGGGAATTTCGGGACGCACGCCGGTGTTTTTCACCTGCATCGAGAGCACGACGCATTGGCTGCCGAAGGCGCGCGCGCCTTCCGCGATCAGGCCGGGATTTCGCACCGCGCCGGAATCGATCGAGACTTTCTCCGCACCGGCGAGCAGCACCGCGCGCATGTCGTCGAGCGTGCGCAGTCCGCCGCCGACGCTGAATGGGATGAAAATTTCACGCGCGACCGAGCGCACCACGTCGAGCATGATCCCGCGCCGCTCGTTGGACGCGGTGATGTCGTAAAAAACAATTTCGTCGGCGCCCTGCTCGTAGTAGTAGCGCGCCATCGCGACCGGATCGCCGACATCGACGTTTTCGAGAAAGCGGATGCCCTTGGTGACCTGGCCGTCGCGCACGTCGAGGCAGGGGATGATTCGCTTGGCGAGCATCGTCTAGAAATTCAGGCGGCAGAAATTGTCGAGCATCTTGAGCCCCGCCGAGCCGCTTTTTTCGAGATGGAACTGAGTAGCGATCACGTTGTCGCGCGCGATTGCGGCGGCAAAATTTACACCGTACTCGCACGTCGCGATGGTCATCGATGGGTCGTCGGGAATCGGGTAGTACGAATTGACGAAGTAGAAATGCGTATTGTCGGGCACGCCTGCGAACACGGGATGCGCGCGCGTTTGGCGGACGCGGTTCCATCCGATTTGCGGCACCTTGAGCGGGCGTCCGTCGAGCGAACGCGGATAGCGTGCGACGTGGCCGGCGATGATGCCGAGGCAATCGGCGCGATCCTCTTCGCTGCGATCGAGCAGGACCTGGATACCGATGCAGATGCCGAGAAAGGGCTTGCCGGCGCGCGCGACGTCGTGACGCAAAACGTCGGCAAGGTTCAGCGCGCGGAGATTTTCCATGGTGGCGCCGGCGGCGCCGACGCCGGGCAGAATCACGCGATCGGCGGCGCGGATTTTCGCGGCGCGATCGGTGATTTCGCACTCGTGCCCGAGATATTCGAGAGCGCGCTTGACGCTGGTCAGGTTACCGGCCTTGTAATCGACGATCGCGATCATTTTTCAGGTATACGGTTAATCCGATGCGCGAATTGCTGAACATTCGATGATAGCGTGAGTCGGCTTCTCACCCAAACAGGTGATTGGAGCTTGGAAGCAGGACGCAATCAGGAAAAGGATCCGAAGATTGACCGACAGGAACGGCGCGGCGGCGTTATCGCAGTTTCTTGCCGGAACGACGCTTTTCCTCGATCGTGCGAAAGCCACCGCCGCCGGCCCATCGGATTTGCCGCGCCATGCCGTTCAGGATATCCACTTCGCGCGCCGTGAGTCCGCTGCGGCCGAAAATTCCGCGGAGCGCAAACATGATGTGATCGGGATTGTTCTCGGGAAGGAACCCGATCGCGAGCAATGCCTCAGTCATCCGATCGAGCATCGCCTCGGAATCGCTCGACGGCACAAATTCGAGCGGCGGCGGCGCGGTATCGGAGGTCTCGAGCGCGAGCCTCATTTCGTACGCGATAACCATCACCGCCTGCGCCAGGTTGAGCGACGGATATTCGGGCGACGCGGGAATCGCGATCAGCCGATGACAGAGCTTGAGCTCATCGTTGGTCAGGCCGCGATCCTCGGGCCCGAAGACAATTGCGATCGAGTTCGTTTCGGCGAGGCTTGCGAGGTGCGCTGCAGTATCGCGGGGCGGCCGCGACGCGTTGCGGTACGGGCCGTCGCGGCAGGTGGTGCCCACAGTGATGGTGGCATCGGCGAGCGCAGCGGCGAGATCGGGAAAGGTGCGCGCGGCGGCCAGCACGTCGTCGGCATGGACCGCCATCGCGGATGCGTCGCGGCGATCGGATAGTTCGGGCGCGACCAGGCGCAAATCGGCGAAGCCCATGTTCTTGATCGCGCGCGCCGCCGCGCCGACATTGCCGGCATAGCGCGGCTTGAAGAGCACGAATGCGATATTGTCGTGCGCGGACACGCGACCATCTTAGCGGAGGGCGCGCGCACGTGCCGAGTCGGCAAGAGCTTACGGCTGGCCAGTTACTTCGACTTCAGCGCCGGATGCGGTGCGACTTCCATCAGCGCCCGATGCAGCAGCTTATTGTCCGCGATCAGTCCTTCTAGCTTCACCACGCGTTGGTTGAATCGAAGCTCGCGCCCACGGATATCCGTGATGCTGCCGCCGGCCTCCATCACGAGCGCCGCGCCCGATGCGATATCCCATTCGCTCTTCGGCGAGCGCGTAAACGTCGCGTCGCCTTTCCCGCCCGCCACCAGCGCGAGCTTGTATGCGACGCTGCCGGTCGGGCTGACTTTCATCACGCCGTGAAACACCTGCCATTCGCCGCGCGCCGTTTCACTGCGGCTCGCGAGCACGGTCGCGCGCTTGAGTGTCCTGGTGCGAGTGACGTGAACCCGTTTCGAGTTGAGATAGCATCCGGCGCCGCGCGCCGCCGAATACATCTCGCGCTTGATCGGATTGTAGGTAACTCCAAGAATCGGCACGCCGTCTTCGATCAGCGCGATCGCGACGCAAAATTCCGGCACACCCCGGATGAACTCCTTGGTGCCATCCAGCGGATCGACGATCCACACGCGGCGGCATTTGAGCCGTGCGTCGTTATCGACGGTTTCCTCGGAGAGCCAGCCGTAGTCGGGAAACGGCTCGCGGAGCAGGCTCTTGATCGCGTGGTCCGCTTCGAGGTCCGCTTGCGTGACTGGATTGTCGTGGCCCTTCGAGCCGATCTCGTAGCCGCCGCGCCGCCAGTGTCCGCGCAATATCTCGCCTGCCGCGCGCGCCGCTTTTTTGGCGAGCGCCAGTTCGCGTTTCAGATCGTCGTCTGCCGCCGCGCGCGCGCCGCCCGATTTGGCGCTGGGTGCGGCGTTTTTGATTTTCGAATCTGCTTGCATCTCCACCTCGGCGCGGCGCGATCGAATCGCATCCGCGAGCCCGCGAAGCCGACTTCGGGCCGCAGGGCCGAATCGCATAAAGATTAGAATCCTATCCGCACCCAAGCATCGATTCCATCGCGCGTGGTTTGCCGTTTCCAGATCTTGACCCTAAGATGGCGCTGGGGCAGATTGCGCAAAGCGTGGGGAACCTGCATGGCAGTAATTGCGATTAGCCAGCAAATCGGCAGCCGCGGAATCGAACTCGGCGAGCTCACCGCAAGGGAACTCGGCTACCGATTCCGCACCGGCGAGCAGTTGATCGCCGAAACTGCGACGCGCTTCAACGTCAGCGCCGAGCAAATGAAATGGTTCGACGTGCACAATCCGCACTTCTGGGAACGGCTGAAGACCGAGAGCCCGCGCTACCTCGCGTACTATCGCGCGGTGATGCTGCGCGAGGCGGCCGACGACGGACTGGTGGTGGCGGGCCGCAGCTCGTCGCACTTCCTGCCGGAGAACGGCTGCGGCATCCGGGTGCGATCGATGGCGCCGTTCGCGATGCGCGTGGAGCAGGTCGCGGCCGAGGAGAAACTCGATCATTCCGCGGCGGAAAAACGCGTGCGCGATTTCGACGCCACGGTGAAAGCTCGCACGCAGAGTCTGTTCGGAATCGACCTCGACGATCCGATTCATTACGACGTGACGATCAACACCGCGCGCCACTCGCTGAGCTGTTTTGCCGCGACCCTCGCCGCGATCGCCCGCAACCTCGACGCGGAATCCGACAGCGCGCGGATGCTCGTGATGCGCGACGCGGCGATCGCAGCCGGCGTGCACGCGGCCTTGATGGCTCATCCGCAGATCCGCGACGCGCAAGTCGCGGTCGGGTGCACCTCGGGAATCGTGCGCGTGAGCGGACCCGGCCTGGTGCCGCCGTGGGACGATCTGGTGATCGGCGTCGCGCAAAAGGTCGAGGGCGTCGCGGCGGTCGAAGTCGGCGCCGAGGAAGTTCCGATCACGTTGACGACCACCTGATCGGGCGGCGCGCCGAAAGCTCGCTTACTCAACGCGAATGGTCATGCTATCTTCGCGCATCCGACTTACCTGATGCGCCCGCTGATAATCTTTTTCGCCACCGGAATTTATACTGGCTATGCTCCGGTGGCGCCGGGAACCGCCGGCTCGATCGTCGGACTGCTGTTCATCTGGATTTTCTTCGGACCGCTGTGGATGCGATCGCCAGCGCTCTGCCTCGTTGTGTTCGTCGCCTTGTTCGCGATTGCCTGCTGGATTTCCGATCGCGCCGAGAAAATTTTCGCCGAGCATGACAGCTCGAAGATCGTGATCGACGAAGTGCTTGGGATGGCGGCGACGATGTTCGGCAATCCACGATCGTTTCCCTACCTGATGCTTGGATTCCTGATCTTTCGGGTGCTCGACGTGATGAAGCCGTGGCCCGCGAGCTGGTTCGATCGCAAGCTGCGCAACGGCGCGGGCGTGATGCTGGACGATTTGGCGGCGGCGATCTATGCGAATATGGTGCTGCACGTAATCGCGCGCGTGTTGTAGTTATCTATATTCCGGCAGATTTGTTCGCGCGTTCTCGAGGAGATCACGATGATT